>JANNDD010000022.1:0-2164 GCA_031387365.1 Armatimonas sp.
GGCGTCTGCAATGGCGCAAGCGCCGCGAAGCCCGTGCCGGGCTGGGGAGACGGACTCGGTAGCCCGGCACGGGCTTTGCGGCCGCAGGCTACCCAGACGCCTCATTTCATGGGGCGGCGGAGCGATTCGTGAAAAAGGCTCCTATAAGAATTTAATTAAAGGATATAAAAATATATCCGTAGAACCTCACTACGGCTGACCGTTGCTTGGCTCGGCGATTTCAAAAGGAGCAGGAAATTGATGCAAGAAAAGACAGACATCGACCGAAAGATCGATGCTATTATGGAGAAGGACTCGACGACGCAGGGGATGAGCGCTGCGATGATCGAGGGTTACAGACTCTGGGATAACGAGCTCAATCGGGTCTACAAGGCGCTCTCCGCGAAGCTTCCCACGTCGCAGAAGGGGCAGCTACAAGCATCGCAACGAATCTGGATCGCGTGGCGCGACGCGGAGTTCAAGCTTATCGACGCGCTGTACTCGAAGGTTCAGGGTTCGATGTCCCAGGTGGATCGCCGCTCTGACCGGATGGAGATCGTCCGCCAGCGCGCTCTGGAGTTGCGTCGGTTAATCAAGATCGCTGGTTAATCAGGCATAGAGGGATGACTTCCTCCGGCTCGGGAGCAGCAGAGCCAGGCACTCTCGCCCTCCTCGCCCTAGGCGTAGTCGGCGGCATCGTAGCACGTCGCAGGAAGTTAAGTAACGCGTCGCAGGAAGTAGCGCAACCAAAGGGTAGGGACAGCGCGGAGTGCTGTCCCTACCGCCCGTGTGATATGTGGACGAGAACAAGGGTTAGCTGCCGGGAGGGAGGCCCTTGGTATCCTTGTCTTTAATGATGTCACGCAGAATCGCCCCTTTCAGATTCGCCCCAGTCAGATTCGCCCCACTCAGATTCGCCTTGGTCAGATCCGTCCCAACCAGACGCGCCCCACACAGATCCGCCTTACTCAGATCCGCCCCACCCACATACCTCCCGGGCATAAAAGAATTACGCAGGTTCTTATCTCCCGCCTTTGCTTTTTTCGCCCAACAGTCGCTTCGCTTCAGTTCATCACTAATTTGGTTGCAGTCCTCTGCCGCGCCGGTCTTTGCCGCGGCGGGTCGTGAGAGTACCTGCCCGATCATCACGCCCTCGATCAGCAGGAGGGTGGCGAGTACGGTGAAGGTTCGAGTCTTCATCACCCCCAAGGGGGCCTTCGTTTGAAAAACGGTCTTGGTGTTCGTCGTCGTTGTCGTTACGGGTGTCATGGCAATGAGCCTCTTTAACTCGTTCGCGCGTGCGCCGATGCGGGCAATTTTCACCCACGGGGCGACGGCAGTCGATGCCTAGAGTATAAAGCAACCTTGCCACCAATGGTGGATTAGGCGTGAAAGTTTCTCACCTGCCCCCAGGGAAAACAGTCTAGGGCGCAGAATATCGTCACTCTCGCCACGCCACATCCTACCCTGCGATACCAATTCGTAGTTTTCTCCGGGTCTGCGGCAGGAAATGGCACACTTCTGCCATAATGAAGCAATCATGACTGAAACCCGTCCGCTCCGTGGCGCTCTCCTCGCGCTGACATCCCTCGCAATTGCTGGTGCAAGCCTGCTGCCCGCACGGTCGTCCAGTCAAATCAAGGCCCCCGCCGCTCAAGGCCCCGACTTTGCCAAGGAGATCCAGCCTCTTCTGCGAGCCAAGTGCATGCCGTGCCATGGCGACATCCAAGCCGCAGGCGGGCTGAAGCTGACTCAGCTCAAAAGCGCCCTGACGGGGGGATGTAGCGGAGCGCGCGGCCTCGTGCCGCACGACCCCAACGCCAGCTCCGTCATCCAGCGGGTCTCCACCACCGACACCGATCTAATCATGCCGCCCAAGACCAGCGGCAAGACCCCGCTGACGCCCACCGAGGTGGCAACCCTGCGCAGTTGGATCCAGTCCGGCCCCTCCTGGCCCGAGGCGAGCGCCGCTGCGTCCGCTGGGGACACGCACTGGTCGCTCTTACCGATCAAGAAACCCGCGCTCCCTTCGGGCAAGGCAGCGCATCCCGTGGACCGCTTTCTGGAGGCGCAGCTCGCCACTAAAGGGCTGGGGTTTTCCAAGGAGGCCGACAAGCGTACTCTGATCCGCCGGGTCACGTTCGACCTCATCGGGCTCCCGCCCACCGAAGCGGAGACTGCTGCG
>JANNDD010000272.1:0-3006 GCA_031387365.1 Armatimonas sp.
GCCCTCCATTGTCCCAACGGTCGCCAGTGCCCTGCTCTGGCTCTGGCTCCTCAACCCCGAGCACGGCTTGGTCAACGAAGCGTTGCGCGTACTCCACCTGCCCGCGCCCGCGTGGCTCGCGTCGCCGCTCTGGGCCAAGCCCGCAATCATCTTAATGGATCTCTGGGGCGTGGGAGGAGGCATGGTGATCTACCTTGCCGCACTGCAAGGAGTTCCCCAGGACTACTACGAGGCGGCGGAGCTGGACGGGGCAAGCGCCTGGCAGCAGTTGCGTCATATTACGCTACCATCGCTCTCGCCAGTGATCTTTTTCAATCTCATCTTGGGGGTGATCGGCACCTTCCAGTACTTCACCCAGACATTTCTCATGACCAAGGGCGGCCCGGATAAAGCCACGCTCTTTTACGCACTCTCTCTCTACCAAAATGCCTTCGAGTTCTTCCGCATGGGCCTGGCCTGCGCGATGGCGTGGGTGCTGTTTTTGCTGACGATTCTGGCCACTTGGCTCGTCTTTAAGAGTTCCGCACGCTGGGTCTACTACGAGGGAGAAAAAGCATGACAGGACTCCGCTACGGGCTTCTTATCGCGCTCTGCCTACTCTTTTTGACTCCTTTTGCCTTCATGGTCACGACCTCACTCAAGACCCCCGAGAAGATCTTCACCGCGACCATGGAGTGGCTCCCCCACCCCATCGTTTGGAAGAACTACCCGGATGCGATTGCGCGCTTTCCGTTCTGGCGCTACGTCGGCAACACGCTCTTCATCTGTGCATTAACCGTTCTAGGAACCTGTCTCTCGTCGTCGCTCGCAGCCTATGCCTTTGCCCGGCTCAAGTTCAAACCGCGTGAGCCGCTGTTCTTTGTGATGCTCGCGACAATCATGCTGCCGTCACAGGTGACGTTGCTCCCGACATTCCTGCTCTTTCGTACCCTCGGTTGGTCAGGGTCATGGCTCCCACTGATCGTTCCCGCGTTCTTTGGCAACCCCTTCTCGATCTTTCTCTTGCGCCAGTTCTTTCTCACCATACCCCAGGAGCTCTCCGACGCCGCTCGGCTAGATGGCTGCTCAGACTTTAGCATCTTCTGGCGCGTGATCCTGCCCCTCGCCCGCCCTGCCCTCGCCACGGTCGCGTTGTTTGCGTTTCTCGGTGCCTGGACGGATTTCCAAGGGCCACTGATCTACCTTCACGATGAGCAACAGTACACGCTCGCGCTGGGCCTACAGTCGTTTCTGGGTCGCCACGAGAGCCAGTGGAACTTGCTCATGGCAACCTCAACCATCATCACGCTCCCCCTAATCATCGTCTTTCTGCTCGTTCAGAAGACTTTCGTCAAAGGAATTGTTCTGAGTGGACTAAAGGGATAAAATAGCTAAAATGGCAGCCACTCAACTTCCCTATGCCTCCAATTTGCCCGCCTGGATTGTCCCATTTCAGGAGGAGCTGTTACAAAACACCCGTGTCCTCAACCTCCAGAACCGTAGCGCTCGGCGTCAGGGTTTGACCGCTCCTCTCTTGCTACGTCTGGCCCGTCACTTGAACCTCAGGCTCTCCATAGAAGACTCCTACCTACTGGAAGGTGCCAGCCCACTTTTCGTGGTTGCGGCCAACCACGCCGACATCTCACGCGACTTCTCCCAGCTCGCCGCTGAGCTGATTGCATTAGAGCAGTGGACGGACTCGAACACAAATACGCTCTATGGTGCGGTCTCTTTCGGCAATCTTTGGCAGTTCGCCGTGCTCACCCGCGACACGAAGCACATCACTCAGGATCTGGGGCAATTCCGCTCCCCTGAAGATCTCATTGAACTTTTCAGGATTCTCTTGGGAATACTTAACGGAAATTAGGCATAACAAAAACCATGTGGATAGAGACTTTAGAGCTTCAAAATATTAAGTGTTTTGAGAACAAGGCATTTGAATTTTCATCAGGATTCAATATCATCATTGGGGACAATGGGAAAGGTAAGACCTCAATCATAGAATCTATCTCTAATGTGCTTCCATTCAAGCCACTTGGAATTCCTATGTCGATGGATTTTTTATCCCTAGCAAGGAAAGTATTAAAAACTGGAAATAATGCGATACCAGCCTTCAATAATATATATCCAGTCAGCATCAAGTCATCTTTCCGAAATGATTCATTAATCGGGCTAAATCATTTCCATTATGAGTCAGAAGAAAACAGGCAAATCCTAAGTGAAATAGGGAAAGAGTTCATAGATATTGATAAACTCAGTCCTATAATACTAAAATATACACAAGATAGAAAGATTTACCATTGCCAAATCGCTGAAAATGCCTTTTTGACATCAACAACTAAAGAACAGTGCTATCAAAACTGGCATGGAATAAGTGGCAATATACAAACCATACACTTATGGCTAAAGACAATGGAAATAAGCTCACTTCAGAGACGGAGTAAAAATCCAATACTTGAGAGCGTACGAATAGCAATAAAAAATTGCTTTATTGAAGACCAAGATGCTGATATATATTTCGATCTATTACTAAATCAAATATGTTTAATAGACAAGGATAATAATGTCAAACCAATTACTTTCTTATCAGACGGTCAAACATGCATGTTGTCACTTGTAGTAGATATAGCCATTAGATGTTCCATATTAAATTCTCAACTAGAAGAAGAAGCAATTAACAGAACTCCTGGTATCGTAATTATTGATGAGCTTGACCTCCATCTTCATCCTAAATGGCAACTGCGGGTTGTGGATGATCTAAAAAGAACTTTCCCAAAAATTCAGTTCATCGCGACGACACACTCGCCGCTGATTATTCAATCGCTCAAGCCAGATGAAGGCGACCGCCTGATTGATCTCAACGACCCCGACACTGTGCCCGATTATGAGTATTCCGGTCGTTCGCCAGAGGATATTCTGGAAGAGGGAATGGGAATTGAGATGCCCCAGCGAAGCCATCGCTGGAAGGAAATGTACCACGCAGCGGAGGAGTATTACGAGCTTCTGGATAAGGCAGAGAGTGCCGAT
>JANNDD010000304.1:0-5750 GCA_031387365.1 Armatimonas sp.
TTTCTCGATCCGGCCTTTCTGGGAGTGGAGTAAGTCATGGTAGGGCCAGTAGAGCAGCACATCGCTACCCGGCTCGCCCGCTTGTAAAAACGACTGACAGCGCGAAATATAGTCGTGGAGCGCTTTTGCGTGCCGCCAGATCGGGTTGCGCGGGTTCATTTGGGTGGACGCGTAGAACACCCAGCCCGGCCACGCGGCTTCGTCGGGCGAGTAGATCGTCCCGTGCCAGAAGATATGGTTGATCCCCGAGAGAAACATCTCGTCCACCAGCACTTTCAGATTGCCCAGTGTCTCGGTGAAATGTTCCTTGAGCCAGGTGCCTGTCTCCGCCGACGCGAGTTTCTTACCTGTGACATGGGCGGCCGACGACGCGAACTTGCTGACGAGAATGCTACGATCATCGTGGAACATCTCGGTCTCGGGAATATCGGCCAAGGCGTAGAGATCCAGTAAATTGCCCGGCGCACCGTGGGCCTCGTAGCGGGAGATCATCCCGCGCCGCTTGCCCCACGCGATCCAAACCGGCTGCGCTTTCTCGACCATCAAGTCCGAGTGAATCTCCCGGTAGTCAGCCAGAATACGCTTTGCCTTCTCGTCCGTGCCCTTGAACGCATCCACGTGGTCTTGCAGCTTATAGCCATGCTTCTTCTCAAACGCCGCCAGTAATTCGGGAGCCCAGTCGTTGTTGTACTCGTAGCTGTCTTGATAGATCGCGCGGGGGAGCGGGCCACTCCAGCCCGAAAATGCCCTCGTGAAGCGCTCCATAAACCGACGCATCGCGCCCTCAGAGGCGGGATTGACCATCCAGCCCTCGCCGCCGAGGCCCGCTCGCTTGACTTTCTGCCCGCTAGGCTTGCTGGTAAGGCTGCCGTCGGGACGGATCACCAGGCTCTGGTTGGCGTCTTCATCGCGCACGTTGGGCCCACCCAAGCACCAGCCACAGCCTACGGACATGTCAATGCCCAGCCCAAGCCGCTCCGCTTCGGTGAGCGTGTATTTTAAGAGCGCCAGCCAGCGGGGGCTGAGATACGGCACAAAACGTTTCTCAAAGCCCTTCGCGCCGTAGATAGGAATGATGTGCACTCCGCCCATCCCGGCGTCTCGGTAGCGCGTCAGCTCGCGCGTGAGATTCGCCTCGTCCACCGCGCTGCCCATCCACCACCAGTACGCCCAGGGCTTTGTCTCGTGGGTGATCGGCGGCCAGAGACTTTTGTCGGTGTCGTTGGTTGTCGTCATTGGAGTCATGGGGTCTAGGTTCGACGTGCATCAACCGGTTTCCTAAAGACGAGGCATTCTGCCTCCCCCGCGTTTCGTTTTTTCCTCCCCCGCCTTCGCACGGCTCAGGCACCCCCTCCGGCTTCGCGAAGGGGGGCGCAGTGGAGATAAGATTTGTGGACAAAAAAATAGTTTGTTCGTTTTATAAGATTTAGGGGGATTCACCCGTTCTACAGACATGAACGAAGGATATGTGGTCATGCGAGATCGTGCCCGAGGGATGCGCTCCAAGATGACTCTGGCAGAGAAGCAAGTATGGATGGCACTAGCGCAAGATCGGTGTGATGGGTTACGATTCCGCCGGCAGGAGGTGCTGGATCAGTACATTGCTGATTTCTATTGTCCCTCCCTAAATTTGGTGCTTGAGATTGATGGGCTATCTCATAGCACAGAAGAGGCGCAGAAGTATGATAGAGAACGAAGTGAGTCACTCCTGGAAGCCCGTGGACTACGTGTGATTCGCCTTCGCAACGAATTTGTTAGAGGGGCCACCTATGCACAAATACGCCAAGCTATTCGCAAAGCCATCGCCACCCTCCCGCCTCTCTAAAATCCAACCCCAAATCTCATCTCCACCACGCCCCCCTTCGCGAAGCCGGAGGGGGTGCCTGAGCCGTGCGAAGGCGGGGGAGGAAAAAACGAAACGCGGGGGAGGCAGAATAGCGATACAATCGCGCATGGGACGAACCCGCCGCGACGCACTCAGGCTGAGCCTTGGCACGCTTGCGTTTGCGCTCGTTGGTCTGGCAATGGTTCGCTTCATCCCACCACCATTTCCCGTCGTGGCAGGATCAACGCAGCGTCTTCCCGAGCTAGACAATCGCCTGATGTGCGGCTGGCTGGGCAACGACAAAGTCATGACGGGGATTGTTGATACCTCCGCACTCGTATCTACCTGCACCACTTACCGAGAGTTGCAAGAGCCGCAGGAAATTCTTGACCTCTACACTCGCGCTCACCGTTCGACTCCCTCCCTGCCTAAGCTCCCTAAAGATGACAACGATTCCTCTTATCGGAGCGCCCCCTCTCCTTCGCCCGATGGAAAGTGGCTACTTTACTACGAATGGTCCTACCACAATAACAAACGCTCGTTCGAGCGTTGGCGACTTGTCCACCCGGACGGCACGGGCACACGGCTACTTCCCTTCCCTGCCTCCGCTGAGTTTCTCTATCCCCACTGGCTCGCCGATAGTAGCGGCTGGCTTGGTCAAGGCTCATCAGCCGACACTAGCTACCTCACTCGCATCAACAGCACACACGTAACCCAGACCCGGCTTCCGCTTTCTGAAACGGCGTGGAATCTTAAAATAGTGGCGGGGGGTGAGCTCCTCTTTGCCCCTAACTGGCGCATACAGCCCCAGCGAATCGTCTACAAATCGAGTTCCCTGAGCACTCCTGCCTTGGTTCAGAAACTCTCCCTTCGTCTTCCCATGGGAAAACCGTACTTGTCAGGGTATGGGGGAGGCCATTCACCGTTTGACTTCTCCCGCGATGGCCGTTTCCTAATCGTCCGCGCCTACATGCCCCGCTCGGACAACTCCTTCCTTGCATGGTTCCAGGGGGCAATTCCTAGTCGAGACTCAGGATTTATCTTCTGGCGCATTCCTCGCAACGGCGACTCCCCCGAGCGCCTCCCCCTCCCAGGCGACGTCACGGACTTTTCACTCTCGCCGGATGGCAAGAAGATTCTCTACTGGCGCGATGCCGACGAAGCGGGCTCTCAAGCCTACTTGCTGACGCTCTCAGCTAGGTGAAAGGTACAATTTGACATGAGACTCACCCGTCGCCAGTACATCGCCACTAGCCTTGGAGTGCTCCAACTCCTCGGGCTGGCAGGGTTTGTCGCGTACTCTCGCCTCCCCTCACCGAAGTCTCTCCGCCAGCCACTCTCAAGCCAGCGTATCTCGGAGTTAGACGACCGCAAGATATTTGGCTGGTTGGGCAATGATCAGCTTATTACAGGGATTCCAGGAGACCCTCTATTAAATGGTATTGATAGCGGGCGGGCGTCGGACATCTTCAACCTGATAACCCATACGAATAGACCACTCCCGAGCTTACCTACACTTGGCAGTGAGGAAGAATCTAACCGAAGTGATCCTTATCCCTCACCCGATGGCAAGTGGATCCTCTACAAAGAATCTAGCTATACCAAAGATAAAATAATATTCCGCCGCTGGCATCTCGTCCATCCTGATGGTAGTGGCACAAGACTTATTCCTTTCCCCACACAGAGTGACAAGTTATCTCCCCGCTGGCTGACCGATAGTAGCGGCTGGGTGGGTATCGGATCAACCCAAAATTTTAAGCGAGTTGCCTATCACTTTGCGATGGTAGGCCAAAATCTCTCTGCAACGCGACTTCCTGTCCCAAAACACAGCACTTTGGTAGCCATCACATGCGAATCAGAGCTAATCTTTAATGAAGATAGATCGTTCCGGCACACGGCAATATCCCTAAACGCACCGGGAACCCAGCCAAGAGAACTTGATATCCGACATAGCCCCCTCGACGCGCACTGGCCGGGGCATCACGGAGGACCGTGGCCACTCGCGTTCTCACAGGATGGTAAGTATCTGTTTGTTCTCGGCTACTCGACTGCCCCTCAAAAACGTATTACCGACTGGCTCCCAAGTTTCTTAGAGAGCACAAAAGCGGGCCTTTGGCGCATCTCACTCCACGGAGGAGCACCAGAGCTACTCGTTGCTGGCGCAGTGACGGATTTCTCGCTCTCACCAGACGGGACAAAGATTCTGTACTGGAGTAGCGGCTATTACAACGCTACGGCGTACTTGCTCACGCTTAACGAGAAAGTCTAACATGGTTCTCACCCGCCGCCATACACTCACACTCGGACTCAGCGCACTTGCGTTGAGTACCGTGTTTACGGCGCTTGCCTGGTCGAGCCGCCCATCTTCTGGCCTCCAACTCTTACCACAGTTAGCAAAATACGATTTTTTGGGCTGGCTCGGCTCCGATGCTCTGCTTGTCATTCCCGGTGGCTCCCCAGATCGTGCAACGAATGCCGCAATCTTTAGGCTACAAACCCACGCCTTTCATCCCCTGCCACCTCTACCCGAACTTCCCCCCTTCACTGCCGCAGAACCCGTACCCTCTCCTGATGGACGGTGGGTGCTTTACAAGGAAAGCGAGGGAGGAGGCCCAGAGAACGCCACGCCCTACGCAACCCGCTGGCGGCTCATGCGTGTCGATGGAGGCGAGACCCGAATGTTTCCCTCCGATGGCAGCTTCCGCTCCACTCCCGATGAGGTTGGCTACCCCCTACCGTACGCCTACTGGCTCCCGGACAGCAGCGGCTGGACCAGCGTTGCCGACACAGATCACGCACACCACCAGAAACTGGAGCGGTTTCGTCTCGCAGCTCCCGATGGTGCCCCGGAGCGCCTGGTATTTCCAGGGATCACCCCAAAGTTCCAGCAACTGGGGAGCATTACCTCGGATGGCCGCCTGGTATTTATTGGTGACCAGACCCTCCAGCTCTGCGCTATCCTCTCCGGGAGCTTGCCGACCAAGCCATTTCGCATCGTACCTCCTGCTGGCTCCGTGGTAGACTTCACCACCGACGGCCACGATGCCTTCGCCATCGTCACCCTCAACAAGACGGGTATCTCCGCCTGGTATGCCCGCCTGCTCCACCGTCCCATGAGCACAGAAGAGTTCTGGCGCATCCCGCTGGACGGCACACGCTCCATGCACCTTGCCATCATTCCTCCCGATACCTACTCTCTCGATGTCTCCCCCGATCAAAAACGCCTGCTCTTGAGAAGCTCTGACGCGCAGGTCTACCTGCTTCCTCTGGAGCAAAGGCGCTAACATGCCCCTCACCCGCTGCCAGAACCTCGCCATCGGTCTCGGTGCCGTTGTGCTTCTGACGCTAACAGGGATTGCGGCGGCGTTCCTGACAAGCAATCCCTCAGGCGCACAGCGAGTTCCGGCGCTGGATGGGGTGGCCCTGGAGGGCTGGCGCAATGACGAGGTCGCGCTGGCGTGGGAGCAGCCGGGTAATGTGGAGCCGCGCTACTTCTTCCTCAATGTCCGCACGGGCGAGCGCACCCCACTCCCCACCCTGCCGCCCCTGCCACAGGATAAGAAGCCGCGTGGCGATAGTTCCCGTGAGAGCTACGCACGCTCCTTCCCGAAGCTCTCCCCCGACGGCCAGTGGCTGCTCTACAAAGAAACGCGTAGCTGGAGTTGGATGGACTCGGCGGGCAACCTCGGCTACCGCTGGCGGTTGGTGCGCCTAACAGATGGCACGTCACGCCTCTGGCCCAGCGACGGTAGCTTCCAGCGCTCCCCACACCCGGAGCTGGACAACCACAACGACTTCACCCAGCATACCCTCTGGCTCCCCGATAGCCAGGGCTGGGCTGAGTTGGAGGAGTTCCAAAGTGGGCCATGCTCCCTCACCTCCTACCCCGTTTCGTCGCTCGCCCCGCGACCGCTCCCACCGCCCA
>JANNDD010000313.1:0-1879 GCA_031387365.1 Armatimonas sp.
TTTTGCCGATGTCAGCCGCGCGGGCGGCCCGGCGTTTGCAAAACCGATTCTCGGGCGGGGACTGGCGACGGGAGATTTTGATAACGATGGCGCGGTGGATCTGCTGCTCATAGACTCCAGCGGGGCACCACTGCTGCTTCATAACGAGACCACACAGGTAGTGCGTGGGCACTGGCTGGGGCTGGTATTGGAAGGAACCAAGAGCAACCGCGACGGCTACGGTGCTACCGTGACCGTCACCCTTCCGGGCGGCAAGACCCTAGTGCGGCACTGCCACGCCGATGGCTCGTATCTCTCCAGCTCCGATCCGCGCGTGCATATCGGCCTGGGAGCGGCAACGGGTGTGGAGAGAGTGGTGATCCGCTGGCCGTCGGGGACAGTCCAGACCCTCGCTGCCCCCGGATTAGACCGCTACTTGCCGGTTCGCGAGGGAGCCTGACGTGCAAGCTCGGCTTGTTCCAGGCGGGCGCGGGCAGCCTCCCCATTGGCGAGGCACCAGCGGATAAGCTCCTGACGCCGGGCGCTATTCTCGGGCTGCATTGCCACGCGGCTCACCAGGCGATCCCGTGTCTCCCGGCGCTCCTGGGCGCGGCGGTGCTCCTGGATCAGCTTCAGCCCCCGCTCACGCTGCCCCCGCCGCACGAGTACCTGCCCGAGCTGAATCTTAAGCCCCTCTAGCTCGGGCGCACGGGCAAGCGCTTCCTCCAGTGCGGTCTGTGCGCCTGCATCGTCGCCACGGGCAACTTTTAAGTTCCCCAGCCCATAGAGCGCGGCGGGGTAGCCAGGAGCCACTTTGAGGCACAGCGCGAGCCACTTCTCCATCTCAGCGTACTGCTTCTCGGGCTTTCCCCCCCCCCGCCGGGCCTCCTCCCAGGCGATCTCCACCCGCTGGAGCAGCCCCGGAGGCGCATCCGGAGCAAAGCGATCCGCCTCAGTCAGTACCACCTTGGCTTCGTCGTAGCGCTGCTGCTTGATGAGATTGCTCGCGAGCTCGCCTAGCACGCCAGGGTTCTGTGGATCGAGAGCTACGGCCTCGCGACGCTCGGCCTCGCCCTCCGGCAGGTGAAGCTCACGCTCTAAAAAACGCGCCAGTGCCAGGTGAACCGACGCCACATCCGGTGCCAGCTCCCGCGCGGTACGCAGGTGCTCTCCGGCGGGCTTCGAGTAGCCCAGCTCCTGCTCCAACTGGCCCAAGTGGAGCAGCGCCGCCGCCGACTTCGGGGCCAGCGCGAGCGCCTGCCGAACCAGCGGGAGCGCCCGATCCAGCGCCCCCAGCTGGAGATAAAACCCTCCCAGAAAATCACTGAGATCCGAGGAACGAGCAGCCGCTGGCTCCAGTGCCTGCGCTAAACTCAGAGCCTTCGCGCTCTGCCTTGCTTCTTGCGCCGCTTGAAGCGCCTGCACAGTTACACTTGCCTCGGCCGGCATATCGCCCGTAGGCACAAGCTCCGCGCTCACCCGCCGGGGCACTGAAGGCGAAGGCGTCCCCGAGGGGCTTGGAGACACCGAACAGCCCGCCAGTACCAGCAGCAAAACTCCAGCAAAATGGTTCATCGTGCGAGCATCCTACAACGCTCTGTTGCAAGATGTCAAGCGGTACAATACGAGCATGGCCTACAGCGACTTTACCCTCCCCGATGCCCTGCGCTCGTTTGGCCTGACACGCCAGGATCAAGCGGGGCTCTTTGCCGCCGCCGCACCCGTGTCGCCCTCCAGCATTCTTACCGCGCACCTAGAGGAGTCGGCGGAGTATGCCCTGCGCCTGAACACCGAGAAAGCGCGCTCGGAGCTACTCATCATGCCGATTCTGATGGAAGCGCGACGGCAGGCACACTACCAGATCAGCGTGTTCTCTGGAGCCAGTTTTATCGTTGATGCC
>JANNDD010000339.1:0-2568 GCA_031387365.1 Armatimonas sp.
CTTCGCCGGAGGCCCGAGAACAGCCTGACGCGACCCGGAAGGCGTAGGCTGCTTACGACGCAAAAAACAACCATTCGCGTTCGCTCAGCATTCCATGCGGACGCGGAGCAAGCTCCGGGGAATGTACCCGTACGCTATTCATACGGCCTTTGTGGATCTCACCAAGATAGGTACACAGAATGTCACTTAGGAGCAGAGGATACGCTATAATCGGGTTAGCTAACCGACTGGAGAAATCAATCAATGGACAACGTAATCCCCTTTGACATACGCGCTCCCTTCTTCGACGAAGACACCGAAGAGGAGTTTGAGGAGGATGCTCCGAGCCGCTATCGGGATGAGATCATCGCACAGTTCGAGCGCTCCGACGAGGGCGTGGCGCTGGCCACCTCCGGTCAGGAGCTGCACTGGGCCCACACCTTTGTCGAGTTTGTGATGCAGTATGTGGGAGCCGGACTGCCCGATCTCGACCCGGACGAATTCGATGGTCTGATCTTTGAAGAGATTCCCCGCAAAGTCTCGGTCGAGGCAAGCGAGGCATCGGCGATCATCGCGGAGCTGCGGGCCTTCTGGAATTTTCTGGGGCGGGCCTACCTTCTGGAGAACGCGCCCGGCTTTGTCGCGGCGCTCGACGACGGGGCGGCGGTGCGTCTGGAACAGGAGCTGGCCAACCCCGAGAACTACGGACCGGCCAAGTCGATGTTCATGCAGGGACTGAATCGTGGCTTCGACATGAGCACGGAGGAAGGCATCCAAGCGTGGTTCTCCCAGCACAACCGCGAACTCGGCTTCGCGCCGCCGGTGAACCTTTCGTCATCGTTGGACTCCTCGTCAGGACTGCGTGCCATGTCGCCAACAAAGCGCTCCGAGAAGGATCGCAACCGCAGCCGTATCGCCCGAGCTAGCCGAAAGCGCAACGGGCGTAAGTAGGAAGGCGAAGTTTGGTAACCCGTCGATCATGGACTATCCTCAGAAAAGTGTCTGGCAAGAAACCGTTTAATTTTGTACGTACAAAATGTGATACACTGAAGCATAGCTACCCTGACAAAACCTGCTACCAAGACCAAGGTCAAAGAACCCAGGACGGGGCGCATGAACCTACGGCTGTCCACCTCGGCCAAGACGCTACTTACCGAGGCGGCACAGCTCTGTGGGCTCAGCCTCAGTGAGTATGTCCTGAGGCACTCCCTGGAAGCCGCACACCAGCAGCTTACCAAGGCACGCTACAGCCCCCTTTCTGAGGCTGATACGCGACAACTGGCTCAACGCATCGAGGAAGCCACTCCCCCTACTGAGGGACTGGAGAAAGCAGCGAAGACCTACCACCAGCACGTGGCTGGCGTGCGCGAGTAGTTCGTGGCCGATATTGTTTCACCAGATGATCCCGTTTATTTGGAGCCGCTTGGCGAGGAGCACGATACGACCTCGTTCTGTAGCCGAGCAGCTTACCTTGGCTAGTTGTAATCCGGGCGTTTTTCTGGACACTTTGACCGCTGCCGATTAGGGCAAAAAGCCCACGGCAAACGGTACGATAAACACCAGAAAGACCCATCATGGCAACCAGAAAGCATCGAACCTTTACTGAGGAGGTCTATCAGAAGAAGCGAGCCCATTCCAAGCTGGGCTACCTCTCCCCTTGCTGTTTGAGGAGTGATGGCTTGCTCGCTTCACTCAACCAGCTGCTGTGGCGGTAGCCTCGGAGTTGCTTTTAAGGGGGAGTAACCCGGCCTTGGATTCTCTGCCACTACCCGTGCCGGTGGCGTCAGGCTCCTTGCCAGCGCGACCCGGAGTCGTTACAATTGCGTAGTCCAAAAACTGTCCAACCTAACGTCAGGATTACAGCAGGGATGCAAGGATGTGCCGACGCCGCACCTCGATTCGCTGGCCACACAGGGAATTCGTTTCACCGACGCGAGCGGCTGGGGAAAGAACATCCAGCGCACCATTTCTACGGCCAGAGCATTTCACATCAAAACGAGATTTGTTGCGAGACGTGGGAGGAGGTGCTAGGATAGACTTGAATCGTGAAAACTACTCCTCGGCCAGTTCTCGCGGCTCACTCGCAACGTCATGCTCCACTTCCGACTAGGCGGCTTCTTGTGAACAATAACCTTGGAAAAACCGTCCTGTTCAGGATGAACAGGCGAATCCTTGCCGTGCACCAGCTGGTCCTTGCAACCACGGCGACTTTGCTGATCGCTCTTTTCGCAGTAAAGGCGCAATCGGAAACCCCGGGCAAGATGGACGCGAAACAGCACTTTGATCCAAAAATGCTGGAGCCGGTCACAAAGTCTGCGCCTATGCCGCCACCACTCCGATGGAATACTTCGCCGAAGGAACCGAAGCCTACTTTGATCGAAACGATTTCTACCCCTTCGTCCGGGCCGAGCTTAAGGAACATGATCCGGGCCTTTACGATCTTCTAGAAGAGATCTGGGGAGTCAAAAAATAACCCGTTGCCCCCGTCCGGAAACTCAATTATGCCTCTCCACTTTCGAACAAAATTCGCCAGCACTCTGACGGTCGTTGCGCTGGCAGGATCGTTTCACCCCGCCGGCACGGCGGAAC
>JANNDD010000378.1:0-4664 GCA_031387365.1 Armatimonas sp.
CGCCTGAAGTCGTGGGGGGAGAAATGAACTACGCCTGCTTCCCGCGCCCGCTCGATCAGGATCAGATAGAGCGCTTGGGCTGTCATGCCGCGTAATCCTTTACCCATCCCGAGCAGCTCCCCAGAGCCCCCCTCGTCCCTCACCAGCTTCCCGCCCTTGCGCGAGGGGAGCAGCAATGCCCCCGGCGAATCGCCGCGCACCAGCACCCACGCATCTAGCGCATCCTGAGCGCCACCCACCACGGGCACAAGGCGTTGCTTGTTGCGTTTGCCTAGGATCTTAACAACACCCTCCTCAGCGTCGTAGTCGCCTAGGCTCAGCGCCGCCAGCTCTGCCCGCCGCAGTCCACAGCCATACAAGAGCGCCACAATCGCTGCGTCCCTCGCACCAACCGCACTACGATCCTTCTGGCAGACGTCGATGAGTGCCGCGATCTCTCCACTTTTCAAGGAGCGCCCAGCAGGGAGCGTCTCTCCCTGAACCCGCTGGACATCGACGGCACGCTGGTAGTCTTCGGCGCTGAGCTGTCCCAGCCGCCACGCCGTCTTTATCGTGCCCCGTAGCGCCGAGAGCATCTTGTTCACCGTGGCATACGAATACCTCTCGGCTAGCACCGCACGAACCGCGCTCGTGTGCTGGAACCTAAGCGCTCCCCAAGGCAGTAGCTCGATCCTCACCTGCACCGCCTTCTCTCGCAGCTCTGGCAGAAGTAGCGCCGCGATGATCCCGAGCGCATCGCCCATGGTTCGTCTCGACCCCGGCGCGAGGCTAGCCAGGTAGACAATCGCCGCGTTCTGGTCACGGCGCTGCTCCCGCGCTGCGACTAGGGAAATGGCAGCAACCAGTCCGGTTTCTTCTTCTTTAATTTCCAAGATCACCCCCCTTCCCCCCTCCGGGGGAACCAGCGCATCGCTGGACTGGTCTACGTGCTACGCTGGGCTCGTTTCCCCTTCACCCAGCTTTGCGCGGCACCAGGTAAGGGCTTGGCGAGAATCCTTCACCCTAAGTCTGGTATCGGGCGGGCCGATCAGTGGGTTCTGGAGGAAGTGCTCGGTGTCGTGCGTGACGAACAGATCCGCATCACACTCGACCGCCGCAGCTAGGACACGGGCGTCGGGAAGGTAACCCGTCAACTCCACGCAGCGCTCCACAGTCTCAGGGGAAGGATCAGGCACGGTGGCGACATCGGCAGCATCCAGCAAGACGACGAACCGAGCTAGTGCGGACGGGTTGCGTTTCCTGAGGAGGCGCTCCAGGTCGCTGAGCACTTCACGGCTGATGCGAAGGTCTACGACTCCAGCCTCACCGAGCAGCAGCAACTGGCGACCCGGCGAGTCCTCACGCGAGGAAAGGGCAGCGGCGATGACCGCGCTGCTATCCAGAAACAGCTTAGGACGAGACAACTCTACTCTCCGGCTTTCTCTGTTCTCATGGCGCGAAGCTCGGCCAAGAGGTATTCCAGGCTCGTGCCTTCCTGGAGCAACTCGCCCTTGATCTGATCGCAGAGAGCGTATACTTTGGATTCCTTGGGACTGAGCAGAAACGCTCCACCCAGGTCAACGACCGTGAACTGCTGCCCCGACTTGATGTCATACTGATCCCGTAGCGCCTTGGGCAGCGTGACCTGCCCGCGCTGTGCCATCTCAACCAATCCAATACTCATATCCATAACCTCCCTGTAAAATTTTGCCAAGCGCTCCAAACGTCTGTGTGTACTCTCAGTAGTACAACAGAGCAGGAATCTGGTACATCCGATAAACGATTTTATCGCACTATCAGGCGTTCGACAAAACGGCGAAGCATTTATTCAGCAAGACAGCGAGACGGAAATACGGATAATTCTATGCTTATTCCTTCTTAGAAGTTATCTTCTAATAAGCTACTACCCGCTTGGAAAAGCCCCGATTTCTGGCTCTCTACCCCTATTTTGGCGATTTGCCCCTAGAAGCCTCCAGAAGGCGATTTTAGGGGCGATGCCTCCCGGAAAGGGAATCGCTCACCCACACGGCCGTAGAAACGGCCAAAAGGATACAGATCGAGATAGGACAGATAAGTATAGATCAGACAGTCTTAGGTGTTATTGGGGAAATCGCCCTTGATTTGCCTGGTATTCTGGCATGGCCTTCTGGTTATCTGGTCTGTAAATCTGGCATACCAGTCTGGCATTCTGGCTATATGGTATACTAAAGGCACGAAAATACCCCAGATAAGGGCTCGGCGTTTTGGTGGAGACAAGGCTCTAGGAGCAGAGCTTTTTCGGAGCGACTCGCGTAGAATCGCCTCACAGAGGGCTGGAGCGTGGGGAGAGGACTTGGACAGGATATGAAGATCATTACCATTACGGGCTACAAGGGAGGCGTTGGAAAGAGCACCGTCGCCGTGCACCTAGCCGCATTCTTCAGTAAGAAGGGCAAGACCGTCCTCGTAGACGGCGACCCCAACCGAACGTCCGTCGCATGGGCGGAGCGCGGTTCGCTCCCCTTCGAGGTCGTGGACCAGCGCCAGGCGATGAAAGCGGTTGCCGGTGCGGACTTCATCGTGATAGACACGCCAGCACGCCCTGACTCCGACGATCTCAAGGAGCTGGCCAAGGGCTGTGACCTGATCGTCCTGCCCACTGCTCCCGATGTCCTGAGCCTACAGCCCATGCTGGAGACCTGCCGAGCGCTTCCTGGGGCCAAGTACCGGGCGCTGCTGACCATCGTACCACCTCACCCGAGCCGCGAGGGGGAGATCATGCAGGGCGAGCTGCGTCAGGCGGGGATAGAGGTCTTCGATGCCATGATCCGCCGTACCGTGGGTTTCCCTAAATCGGCGCTGGCGGGCACGACGGTGGAGACGCTCGACGATCCCCGGCAGAAGGCGGCGTGGAGTGACTTCGAGAGCCTCGGTAAAGAGATCCTAGAGCTGATTTGAGGGTTTGAGTTTTAGAGGAAAGGGAAGGGAAACGAGATATGGACAAGAAGACGCCCCGTTATGCAGACATCATTCAGAAGGCGCGAGAGTCGGAGGCAGCCGAGCCGGAGCAGGAGGTAGAAGTGGTGGAGATATTGCCAGATAGTCGGACAGCCGATTTGGCAGTGGCTCCGGCCAAGGTGGTTGAGGAGATGGTAAACCTTTCGATCCGCGTTCCGAAACGCCTGCGCATGCACTGGGTCGCCGAGGCCAAGCGCCACGACACCAGCATCACCGCTGTCATCACGGAAGCGCTCAACGCCAAGTTCGGAGAGGGAAAGTGATTCGGAAGAGAGCGATAAAGAAGATTTATCGTCGTGCTTGGCGAAACTAGACCTCGATGGCATCCTTTCTCTTCTGGAACCTCGCGGGTAACTCGCCCGTGGAAGTGCTGGCTGACCTGGTGCACCAGCACGACCTGGATGTTCTTGTCTTGGCCGAGTGGGCAGGGCTCGACAGCACAACCCTGCTCAGCGAGTTGGGAGCGCCGTTCAACCTCTTGCCCCTGCATGGCTGCCAGAAGCTGTTGATCCTGAGCCGGATTGACCCTGCTTGCTGGACTCCGGTTCGAGACACTCAGGACATGACCCTCCGATCCCTCCAGATCCCCGGTGCTCCTGAGATTCTTCTGGCGGCTGTCCATCTGCCCTCCCGCCTGCGAAACAACTCACGGGCGACCCAAGCAGCACTCTGTGAGGACATCGCTAATACCATTGTTGCAGCAGAGCAGGAGCGCCACCATGCTCGCACCATTTTGGTAGGGGATCTCAACCAAGACCCCCATGACCCTGATCTGATCCACGCCGCCGCCCTCAACGCCGTCATGTCTCGGGCAGTTGCCCAGCAGCAAACCCGAACCCTGCGGGGTGGGCGCTCCTACCGACTATTCTTCAACCCCATGTGGCACCTCTATGGGGATGCGCTCAGCTCGCCACCTGGCTCTTACTACTATCGAACCAATGAAACCGACTGCCTCTTCTGGCATCTGTTCGATCAGGTGCTGGTGCGCCCCGACCTGCTGGACAGCTTTGATGCAAATGCCCTCTGTATTGTGTCCCAATATCAAACTCGCGCAGGGCAGAGCGTTTCCCTACTTTCAGCGGGAGGCATTCCTCGGCGAGCGATCTCAGACCACCTCCCTCTCATCTTTCGGCTTCGGATGGGAACCACCAACACAGATGATGCGATGCAGCAGCTTGATGCTGTATAACCAATTTGGAGAACTACCATGTCAACGACAACCCTTACCCCGACAACCTCCCGCCCCTTGGTGGACAAGACGGGATTCTGGCCCGAGGATATTCTCACCCAGACAGAGCGAGCGGCAGAAACCCCTGCCGACCTGCTGCACTCTGCCGCGCACGACTTGAACCAGCGATCTGGCGAGCTGCTGCAAGCCCATGTTGAGGAGGGAACCTGGGGGGAGCATCTTGTCTTTGATTTCGTGCTGACTTCCCCTGCCCTTGATGGCTATTCGTACCGTCTGTTCAAGCTACGCCACAAGCTCTCTTCGTACCCTGCCGAGTTCATTTTCGACAGCCGTGTCCTGAAGGTTCGCAATCGTGAGGAGCTGGAGAAGCGTTTGCGTCTGATCCTCTCTGACCCAACGACGCGCCGGGCAGTTTCTGAGCTGGCACAATACGGACGGGAGCGCCTTGCCAAGGCAGCATAGAGTTTGCCAAGGCAGCATAAAGCTACTTTATGAGGGC
>JANNDD010000380.1:0-29314 GCA_031387365.1 Armatimonas sp.
TCCGAGCTGCTTCCCGTTAGTGTGAGCCTGCCACCCGAATCGAGACTCCACTCACCGCTATGGTTTACAGGAGTTTGCGCCGAGTACCTGCTGAGTGTGAAAAATAATGCTAAGCCCACAATATTTGTGGCGCGGGTTTCCCAGGTTCCCACATACTCACTACGGTGCGTGGGGCTGCTGCTCCCGCTGCACCCTTGGAGGATGCCTACTGCGCTGGTCACCGAGAGCACCAGTGCTGTCAGAAAGCCGCCTCGGGTGAGGGTCTTGGGTTGCGTACTGTTTTCCATGGAGCCATTTTACCAACTCACCCGGGAAGATTCCGGAAATCAAAAAAAAAACCCGCACCGAAAAATCGGCGCGGGGCAGAGAGCGAGCTTAGCCCGCGTTGAGCTGCACGCTAACATCGCTTGTACGAGTCGCCGCTCCTGAAGTCGTGGGAGCCAATGAGAACTTAGGAACTCAGTAGTCGCGGAGCGACTTCTTGGCCGAAGGCCCTCAGACGCCTACTTTCAGTGGGCGGATTTCAATCGGCGGATTTGGGTTTGCCTACTATTTGGCTGGCACAAGATTGAACATCTGGTTCTTGGCTTTTTTTCTTGGCTTTAGCTGGACAATCTCAGCTCCCGGTTCTTTTGATCTACCGGCTATGCCCATCGCCATTCCGCTGTGTCGCGCGATGAAAGAATAAGAATCTCCATTCTTCGTTACTTCCCACTGCTGATTCTGCGCTTTTGGTCTAGCATCCCATTGAATAATAACGGCATGCTCTTCGGTAGACCCACTTCTGACGTTTAGTGCTTTTCCAGATTTTTTATTGGTGATTTCATAGTATTTTCCCATCTTCACAAATTTCCATTGTTGACCTTCTGCATCCTTGTTGAAAGTCACTTGGAGTATCTCTTCGCCACTCTCTGTTTTTCCTCCCGTACCTAGGTACTTCTGGCTATTGACACTCTGAATATGGTAGTACTTACCATTCTCTGGTTGCGCCTGGGCAACCTTACTGGTGAGTAGGAGAGAGCCCGCAATAACTAAGGGCATGGCAAATCGAGTCAGTAAAAAGCCGCCGCGCGTGAGGCGCTGGGCTTGGGTTGGTTGTGAAATATTGTTTTCCATGGGGGCATTATAACAAGCTACTCTGAAAGATTCCTGAAATGCTAAAAGACGCTATAATGAGGCTCTATGTCCACGTGCTGGCGCATCGAACTATTCGGCGGTCCTCGCCTTGTCTCCCAGAGCGGGGAGAGCGTTAGCCACTTCACGACTCAGAAGGCG
This sequence comes from Armatimonas sp., assembly GCA_031387365.1. Taxonomy (GTDB): domain Bacteria; phylum Armatimonadota; class Armatimonadia; order Armatimonadales; family Armatimonadaceae; genus Armatimonas. The sequence goes on from JANNDD010000380.1 coordinate 1,276, forward strand.
GCGGGGCTGCTTGCCTATCTTGCCCTGACACTTCCGCGCTCGCACCCGCGTGAGGTGCTGGCCGAGCGTTTCTGGCCCGAGAAAGACCCCGCGCTGGCGCGTAACAGCCTCTCGGCGGCACTCTCCGCGCTGCGCTCGGTGCTGGGCGAGGCGCTGGTGGGAGATAAGTTCCGCGTGGGGCTCAACCCGAGCTGTGTCACCTGCGATGTGGCGGAGTTCGAGGCAAAGCTGGCGGCGGGCGATGTGAGCGGTGCGGCGCAGCTCTCGGGGGCGGAGTTTCTGCCGGGCTTCTACGACGACTGGGTGATTGCTCAGCGCGAGCGGCTGCAGGCGCGTTTCGAGGCGTGTTCCGAGAGTGCGGCACGGAACACCGTTGGGAAAGTGGGGAGGCTCTACGGCTTTCCTCTAATCGAGAGCGGCTTTATCGGACGTGAGACGGAGCACGAGCAAGTCCTTCAGCACCTCTGGTCGAAGACACGCCTACTCACCCTCAAGGGTATGGGAGGTGTGGGCAAGACCCGCCTCGCCCACGAAGTGGCGCGGCACTGCCGGGAGAGTTTCCCGGGGGGCGTTTTCTGGGTGCCACTAGACGATGTACGGAGCGGCGATGCCCTCCTGCGCCGGGTGGCAGCCGCGCTACGTATCACCCTTCAGCCACTGCTCTCCCTCGACGAGCAGCTAGCCCGCGTGCTCGCGCCACGGGGACGGACACTCTTGATCCTAGACAACACGGAGCAGATCCCCGATGCCCCTACAGCCGTTCGGAGCCTGCTGGCTTCTGCCCCTGAGTGCGTGTGCCTGGTGACCTCACGCCGTAAGCTGGGCCTACGCTCCGAGGTCACGCTGGAGCTCAGCCCGCTTCCTCTGCCCGCTGCCGAGCGGCTTTTTCGGGAACGGGCCGCCGCTTCCCAGCTGGGCATCCTCCTGCCTGCGGAGAGCACCCAAAGCGTGACGGAGCTGTGCCGCCGTCTGGACGGCCTGCCCCTCGCGCTGGAGCTGGCGGCGGCCCGAATCGCCACCCTGACGCCTCAGCAGATGCTGGACAGATTTGAGGAGCGCTTCCGCCTGCTCCAGAGCCGGACGGTAGACCTACCCGAGCGTCACCGCACGCTTCGGGCAACCATTGATTGGAGCTACGAGGTGCTAACGGGCGATGAGAAACTCCTGCTGGCCCAGCTCTCCGTGTTTGTGGGGCCGTTCTCCACCGAAGATACTGAGACGGTCTGTGTGGGGGGCGATGTTCTGGAGGGGCTATTGGTTCTGCGCGAGAGCTCGCTTCTGAGCAGTGCGCAGCTCGAAACCCAGCGCGAGGCCCGTTTTGTCTTGCTGGAGTCGCTACGGCTCTACGCCGCCGAGCGTCTGGCGGAGCTTCCCGAGCTCCAGCAGAGCGTTCGAGAGCGTCATGCAGCGCACTACCTCACGCGCGCAGAAGCGCAGCTCAAGCGCTTCAACACCTCCACCGAGGCGGAGGCGCTCCGTCGCCTCGATACCCTCGCGGCTAACCTCCGGGAGGCTCTGGAGAGTTCTGTGGAGTTTGCCCCCCGGCTGGCGCTCGCGCTGGCCCGGCCTCTGCAGCGACGTGGCTTCTTTCAGGAGGCCATTGCCCCTCTGGAGCGCGGGCTCGTGGTGGCACGCCTGCCCGAGCTGCTCTGGGAGCGGGCCGGGCTGCACTTTGATCTGGGAGAGCTCGCGGCGGCGCGGGTTCTGGCAGAGGAGGCCCGTACACGCTACACCGCGCAAAACGATCTGTTGGGAGTCGGGCGCTCTGAGGATCTACTCGGGCAGATCCTCTACAAAGAAGAAGCCTGGAGCGCGGCACGGGAGCTATTCCAGAGGGCGCTGCTCACACTCACCCACTCCTATGTCCTGACCCGCCCTGCGGGGCTCGTGGGAGCTTCCTCGCCCGAAGTGCTTGAGATCGCGATTGTGAAGAACAACCTGGCGCTGGTGGAGCTGGGCGACCCCAACGGCGATACGGATCAGGCCATCGTACTGCTCACGGAAGCCCTGGCGGTTCATCGAAAACTCGGCGACCTGCGAGGCATCGCGGCAACCGTCACCAACTTAGGGAATCTCACGTTTGCGCGGGGAGAGTGGGCTACCACGCACCAGCACTTTACGGAGTCGCTGGAGGTAGAGACGGCTCTGGGCAATGTCTTTGGGATTGCACGCGCCCTCAACAACCTGGGAGAGACGCTAGAGCAGCAAGGAGAGGCGCAGACGGAGCCCGCACTGCGTCACTATCTTGCCGCACACCAGCTCTTTAACGAGATTCGTCACGAGTACGCCGCCTATACGGAGGGGCTGATTCAGGTGCTCGTGGAAAAAAATGCGCTCCCTGAGGCGCAGCTTGTCGTGCTTCGTGGGGAGCTAACGGGCAAGAGCACTGAGGCACTGGTGCAGGCCCTCCAACAATGATATTTCTGCCGCTTCTCGCTCCCCTCACTTGCCTTTTGCTTACCTCCAGCACGCGACTCTCACAGCCCCCGCAGCTCTCACAACCCGAGCTGCGCACGGCCATGATTCAGGAGGAGAAGGCAGCCTGGGAGTCCCCTGATCCCACACGAGCACTCGCGCTCTATCAAAAGGCGCTGGAGAAAGCCCGCTTGCTGAAAGACGGAACCAGTGAGGCGAGCATTCTTAATAGCCTCGGGCTTACGGCACTCGGTCTTGGGAGGCTCGCGCTGGCACTCGATTACTACCAGCAAACACAGAGAGTTTCCCAGACGATCTCCTCACCCGGGCGAGAGGCCACATCGCTTCTAGGGCAGGGACGGGTCCACTACGCTCTGGGGCAACGCGAGACGGCGCATGCCGTGATTGCCGAAGGCGTGCAGCTTGTGCGCCATGTGGGCCATAAACGAGAGCTAGCGATTTTTCTCGATGCCTGCGGTTTCGCCTATACACAGTTCGGGGAGATCAAGCAGGCACAGGAGTGTCTAGAGGAATCCGAGAGGCTCTGGCGGGAGATGGGCGAGCTGGCGGGAGTCGCCACAGTGCTTTCCCTTCGTAGCTATCTCTACCGACAGACCAACGAGATTCCCAAGGCACTGGAGGTCTCGCTGGCCACTCTGTCCTTGCGGCAGACGCTTCAGGACTGGTCGGAGGAGATGGTCGAATATGGCAATATCGCCAGACTTTATCAAACACTGGGAGAGCCTGAAAAAGCACTGAGCTATCTTCTTGAAGGGCTCCATCAGGGGAGTACACACGGCAAGCTGCCTCAAGCCGGCTCTCTCCTTGCGGAGGTAAGCGAACTCTACCAGAGCTTGGGGGAGAGCAAGAAGGCCCTCGTCTACAACCAACAAGCAATCCAGGCCTACCAGGAATTTAACAATCAGGGAGCACAGATATGGAGTATGGGAGTGCGGGGCTCTCTCTTAATGGCAGAGGGCCAACCGGAACGTGCTCTGGCAACTCTCCAGAATGCCCTTCGCCTTGCACAGAACCATAAGAATCAAAAAATCGAAGCGGGAATGATGTCTAAGCTCGGTTCGATCTATGCCAAGCGAAAACAGCCAGAAATAGCGCGCGAGTGGTATGAAAAAGCCCTCAAGATTCAACAGATAACAGGAGACCGTGAGGGTGAAGTGGCTACTTTACTATCCCTTGCAGAACTGTCCTCTCAGAAGTCCGCTGTGGCTCGGCGCTACTTGGCACAAGCACGGGCACTCTATCGAGCACTTGCAGACCGTGTCGGGGAGGCGAGGTCTCTGGCGCAGCTCGGTAAGCTCGAAAGGGCGGCAGGGCAGTGGTTGGCAGCGGAGAGCGCCTATAAACAAGCTATCGCACTCTCCGAAAGCCTCCGAAGCGATGCTGGAAGTGGGCTTTCGGCGCAGGGTGCGTTCTTTGAGACATTGAGCAATCCCTACGTGGGCTATCTGACACTTCTTGTGGAGCAGGGGCGAGCCTCGGAGGCGTTTGCTGTGGCGCAGAAGATCAAGGCGCGGGGCCTGCTGGATCTGATGGCAGGCGGAAAAATTGATCTAAACCAACAGCTCACCGAGGAGGAGCGTACTGAGGAACGACGGCGGCGGGCTCGGTGTGAGCAGCTCTCCGCTACCATGGTGGGCGAGGCGGCGCGTAATGTACCGGGGAGTAAGAAACGCTTTGAGGCGACAAAAGCGGAGCTGATCACCGCGGAGCGAGAGCTGGCAGTCTTCCAGGATCAGCTCTACGCCAAGCACCCCCGGCTGGGATCTCGCCGTGCCGCGACAACGGTCAGCTTAGTACAGATAAGCAAGGTACTCCCTACAGATACAGCTCTGCTAGAGTTTGCCCTACAGGAGAACGGGCGCCTTGTTGTGTTCGTGGTGACACGAGATCGGCAAGGCAAGCCCACTGTCACTGCCCACAGTCCGTCTTTGACGCCCACGGAGCTGGCGCGGCGTGTGGTCGCACTGAGAGCTGTCTGCACGAATCCCAAGAGACCCTGGCGTGGTGCTGCCCAGAGCCTGTACCGGGCACTGCTCGCGCCCACCGAAGCCCGACTGTCCGGCAAGACGAAGCTGATTCTCTGCCCTGATCGCGCACTCTGGGAGGTACCGTTTGCCGTGCTCACCGATCGTCAGGGAACGCCACTCCTCACACGCTTTACGCTCTCGTATGCCAACTCGGCCACCACCTGGCACGCCGCCCAGTCTTTCTCCCGCAAGGCCGCGCAGTCCCCCAAGCTCCTCGTGCTCGCCAACCCTCAGTTCGATGCCCAGAAGCGCTTCGAGGAAGGTACGGAAGTGCCAGGCCAGCGCCCGATCACTGCACCAAATCGTCCGATCACCGCACCGAATCGCGACTTGTTTCTGCCACGGGGAACACGCCTTATGGACTTACCCGGAACGCAGCGCGAAGCCGATGCGCTTACAAAACGCTTTCCTAAATCTACTGTCTACACACGCAGTAAAGCACAAGAGAGTGTCGTTAAAGCCACCGCCTCGCAGTTCCAGCGTATCCACTTAGCCTCTCACGCCTTCGTCAACGATGCCGCGCCCCTTCTTTCGTCTATCGTGCTGGCCAACCCGACACCTAGCAGCGGCGATGATGGCTTTCTCACGGCGCGAGAGATCTTTGATCTAGATCTCTCACGCATCGAGCTTGTTGTACTCTCGGCGTGCAACACGGCACGCGGGCAGACACAAGGCGGTGAGGGCGTGATTGGTCTGACCTGGGCGCTCTTTGCGGCGGGCTGCCCCACCCAGGTGCTCTCGCAGTGGGCCGTGGACGACTCCAGTACCGCCACTCTCATGACCCGCTTCTACGCTGGCCTAGCAAAAGGCACGGGCAAGAGTGCCGCGCTCCAACAAGCCGCACGACACGTCCGGCGCGAGCCGAGCCACAGTCATCCTTACTACTGGGCTCCCTTTGTTCTCATAGGGGATCCACGCTAGAAACTTTAGCTTCGAATCTTAAAAAAAGTGTGCTGTCTGTGATCCCTATGTCACAGTTGACCTGTCGCCTTTACGGTATTTCCCCCGTGAGGACACGGTATTTCTGGGCGTTTCTTACGTAAAGGCATTAATGTTGCTCTCTTGCCCTGAGTTATGAACGAGCCTATTTTTTATGATGCGGAAACGGGCGAATCACGTCCGGTTTTCTCAGCACCGCGTCGGGGACGGCCCACTGCCCAGGTGCCCGCGCACCTTCTCTCCGTGAGCCAGAGCTGGCGTCCGGATAGGAGCCTGACACTGACAGTGCAGGGGCGTCTCGACTTGAATACGGTTCTCTCGTTTCGGGATGCTGTCTTCAGTGCTCTGGGGGAACGCCCCCGACGGCTGATTCTGGATCTGAGCCCTATTCAGCTTGTCGAGTCGGCAGGAATTGCGACTCTGGTGACTCTGGCGCGGGTCGCGATGCTGGTGAAAGTTCCCTGCCATGTCATCGCCTCCGAGGAGCTGAAGAGTCTCTTTTCACAGACCGGGCTGGACCGGCTAATGGAAGCCCCCGAGCTGAGTGGTGAAGTGATTGCCCGCAAGCTCCTCCTTGCCTAACGGGGTAATCCAGTACGGGTGAACCTGAGCGCTTTATTAACGTCCACAGGGGTATGAAATTCCCGACACTTTGTTTTGCACTAGCACTGCCGCTGGGGATCGCTGCCCCTGCACTGAGTGCGGACAAGCCTCTCACGGAGGAGCAGCGTATTGTCCATGTTCTGAACCGTCTTGGCTTTGGCCCGCGCCCCGGCGACATTGAGCGTGTGCAGAAGCTCGGCCTTAAAGCCTATATCGAGCAGCAGCTTCACCCCGAGACACTCAAAGATGAGGCGGTGAGTGCCAAGGCGGCAGGGTTTTCCGGACTCGCTCTCACGCCACGCGCACTGGATCGCCTAGAGACGGAGAGCCGCAAGAACGCGGCGCAGCTCAAGAAGCAGCTCCAGCGCAAGGCCACACAAGCTGGTGAAACACCCGACCGCAAGAACCTGCGTCAGCAGCTCACCGAGACTCAGCGCACGGCTCTGAAGGAGTCTATGGATGCGAAACAAGCCGTTACTCAGGCATCCCAGCAAGTGTTAGACAACAAGCTTCTTCGGGCGGTGGAGAGTGAGAAGCAGCTTCAAGAAGTATTGGTAGACTTCTGGAGCAACCACTTTAATATTGATGCTAGCAAGGTGCGCACGGCAAAAATCATTGACGAACAACAAGTCATTCGCCCCCATGTGCTTGGTAAGTTCAGCGAGCTGCTCAATGCGTCGGCCCGCTCCGCAGCCATGATGCTCTATCTTGATAACGACCAGTCCACCGCGACAACCAAAGCGAGTGCGGGTAAGGGAAATAAAAAGAAACCAGGTGGCCTGAATGAGAACTACGCCCGTGAGATCATGGAGCTCCACACGCTGGGTGTGGACGGTGGTTACACCCAAAAAGATGTCACGGAGCTGGCACGATGCCTCACTGGCTGGGGAGTGCGTGGCAGCAAGTACAGCTCCGAGTTTGAGTACCACAACAATCTACACGATAAGCTCTCCAAGGAAGTTCTGGGGCTACTAATTCCCGCCGGTGGTCGTCAGAACGATGGTCAGGCCGCTCTTGATCTTCTAGCCAATCACCCCTCCACGATGACGTTTATCTCGACGAAGCTGTGCCGTCGCTTTGTCTCTGACAATCCGCCTGCAAGTTTAGTCAATAAGTGCATCGCGACCTGGAAGAGAACCGACGGCGATATCCGTGAGATTCTCGCGACAATCACCAGCAGTCCAGAGTTCTTCAGCGCCTCGGTATATAAGTCCAAAGTCAAATCGCCGTTTGAGTACGTCGTCTCCTCAGCACGCGCACTCGGAGCCACCTACCAGGTGAGCGAGAGTGCGAAAGGCGCGGGCTTTGGGAAAAAGACGACAGCGGGCAAAGAGACGCGTATGGAGGGACAGATCAGCCTGCTCGGCCAGCCTCTTTTTCGTTATGCCTTTCCGACAGGCTACCCGGAGGACTCCAGCAAGTGGGTGTCGAGCGGGGCACTTATCGGACGCATCAACTACGCCCTGAGACTCACCGCAGGCAAGCTTGATGATCTGGGCATTCCAGCACTCTCCCCGGAAAAGCCCGAGGTACTGGCTTTGCGCCTGCTCGGACAGCCGCTCTCGCCCGCTACCCGCACCACGATCCAGAAACAGGGCGCGACGGGTTCAAAAGCGGTGGCGTTGTTGCTCGGCTCCCCGGAGTTTCAGCGGCGTTGAGTTTTCCACTACCAGAAGTTCTGAACCTACACACTTAAGAGAGCGTCCATAAGCCCATGAAAATCTATTCCATTCTTTTAGCACTGCCGCTGGGGATCGCTGCCCCTGCACTAAGTGCGGACAAGCCGCTCACGGAGGAGCAGCGTATTGTCCATGTGTTGAACCGTCTTGGTTTTGGCCCGCGCCCCGGCGACATTGAGCGTGTGCAGAAGCTCGGCCTTAAAACCTATATCGAGCAGCAGCTTCACCCCGAGACACTCAAAGACGATGCCGTGCGCACGAAGACGGCGGGTTACGAGGCGCTCAAGCTCACCGGTCTGGAGATCGCGGAGATGGAGCGCAATGTCCAGATGAATAATGGTCGTCTGCTCCAGCTTCAGAACCAGCTCTCCCAGCGCGGTGCCACGGGGGCATCCCAGGCGATTCAGAACGGTGTCGCCGCGGCGCAGACCGGCACGCCCCCGCCACAGCGACAGCAGGCGCAGGGCATGCTGGAAGTGATGCGTAACGCCACCCCAGAGGAGCGCAAGCAGCTTCAAGAGGGGCAGATGGCGCGGCAGAAAGTCAACGAGGCGGGCTCGCAGCTCGTGATGAACAAGCTGGTGCGCGCCGTGGAAAGTGAGCGGCAGCTTCAGGAAGTGCTGGTTGACTTCTGGAGCAACCACTTTAATATTGATGCCACCAAAGTTCGGGCGGCGAAAGTGGTGGACGAGGAACAGGCGATCCGGCCGCACGTGCTGGGTAAGTTTAAAGAGCTGCTCGCCGCCTCCGCGCACTCGGCAGCGATGATGCTCTATCTTGACAACGCCCAGTCCGTGGCCGCCCCGCCCGAGCGCCCCGTGGGAAATAACGATCGCCGTCCGCAGTTCACGCTAGCACAGGTTAAGCAGGGTGCCGAGCGTGGCCTAGCCCCCGCCGTGCAGATGATGGCGCGGGTGCGGGAGATCGCCAAGAACCAGAACATTACCGAGGAGCAAGCCTACGAGCGCCTCTCTGGGCAGGGGATACCCAACCGACCCTCGGCCCTCCAGCGCCAGAAGCAGGGCCTAAACGAGAACTACGCCCGTGAGATCATGGAGCTGCACACACTGGGCGTGGACGGTGGGTACACCCAAAAAGATGTCACGGAGCTAGCGCGCTGTCTCACCGGCTGGGGAGTGCGCGGGGGGCGCTATGGCGGCGAGTTCGAGTACCACGCGGGCCTCCACGATCGCGGCGAGAAAGAGGTACTGGGTGTCAAATTCCCCGCAGGCGGTGGTCAGGAAGAGGGCGACAAGATGCTCGAAGTGCTTGCCAACCACCCCTCCACCATAAAGCATCTCTCGACAAAGCTCTGCCGTCGCTTTGTCTCTGACAGCCCTCCCGCGAGCTTGGTGGACAAGTGTGTTGCGACGTGGAAAAAGACCGACGGCGACATCCGTGAGATTCTGGCGACAATCACCAGCAGCCCCGAGTTCTTCAGCGCTGCGGCCCATAAGTCTAAGGTCAAGTCCCCGTTTGAGTTCGTCGTCTCGGCGACACGTGCCCTAGGAGCCACGGTGGAGATCACACCACCTGCCGCTCCCGGACCGTTTGGGGGCGGTGGCATGGCGGGAATGCGGCTCGGGGCGGGGATCAATATCTTCGCACCCAACGGGGGCGGTCAGAGCAATCAGCGCCTTCTGGCCGGTCAGGTGGGGCTTCTCGGCCAGCCGCTCTTTAACTACGCCTTCCCGACAGGCTATCCCGAGGAGTCTAGTAAGTGGGTCTCCAGCGGCGCACTGATCGGACGCATTAATTTCTCGCTTTCCCTGGTCAATGGCCGCATTAGTGATGCCGATCTGAGCAAGTCCCTGCCCTTCACGGAGACGCCTAGCAAGCCCACTCCCGCCATGATTGAGCTTTTAGGCGAGCAGCTCACGGGCGGAGCGCTCTCGACGGCCACCGTAAAAACACTGCAAAAACAAACGGAAGGCGATGAGTTTTCCATCAAGCGCCTCGCCGCTCTCATCCTGGGCTCACCTGAGTTCCAGAGACGCTGACCCCCTAACCCCCGCCCGGTGGGGGATGGGGGGTGGAGAAAACTATGAACGTATCACGACGATTGTTTCTGAAAAATGGCGGAGTGGCCTTGGCCTCGGTGGGACTGGTGCCTGCCTTTGGACCATCGTTCTTGCAGCGCGCGGCGCTGGCACAGAACTCCCTGGGGGGCAAGAAGAAAAAGACCCTCGTCTGCGTCTTTCTGCGCGGCGCGGCAGATGGCCTCTCCGTAGTGGTGCCGCACGGCGAGGCGGAGCTCTACCGGGCGCGGCCCAATATCGCGATCCCCAAGAATCAAGTGGTGGATCTGGACGGCTTCTTCGGGCTGCACCCTGCGCTGGAGCCGCTAGCCAAGATCTACAAAGACGGTCACCTGGCCGCTGTCCATGCCTGTGGCTCGCCCAATGGCACCCGCTCGCACTTCGATGCCATGGACTACATGGAGAGCGGTGCCCCGGGCAGTAAAGCGGTGCATGATGGCTGGCTCGCACGGGCCGTGTTGCAGTGTCCGCAGGATCGGGCGAACTTGAAAAAGTCCCCGTTTCGCGCGGTGGCCTTGGGGGGTGGCCTGCCCACGGCGCTGAAGGGCGACGCGGGCGCACTGGGTATCCCTGATCTGCGCACGTTTGGCATTAATGATCCGTCGGCGGCCCGGCGCAATAATGGGCGGCGCGGCGACTCCGGTGCCGACGAAGCGATGATGGCGGGGGCATTTGCCACGGGCAGCGCCGCAGGCGGCTTCGAGGCGCTCTACGACCAGGCGGTTGGGGATGTCTTGCACGGCACGGGTAAAGAGAGCTTTGAGGCAATTAAGATGCTGCGCTCCGTGAACCCTGCCAGCTACACGCCCGCGAGCGGCGCTGCCTACCCCAATGGCAAGCTCGGTGACTCGCTGAAGCAGATCGCGCAGCTCATCAAGGCCGATGTGGGGGTCGAGGTGGCCTTTGCTGATATTGGGGGCTGGGACACGCACGCCAACCAGATTCAGAACGGTAACCCGGCGCAGGGAAACCTCTCCAACAAGCTCCGTGAAGTCGGTCAGGCACTCGCCGCACTCTACGCCGATCTGGGCGACAAGATGGACGATGTGGTGGTGCTGACCATGAGCGAGTTCGGGCGCACCGTGAAGCAAAACGGCACCGGCGGCACGGACCATGGCCACGCGACCTGCTTCTTCGCGCTTGGTGGCTCGATCAAAGGGGGCAAGGTCTACGGCGACTGGCCCGGCCTCACCCCGGAGAAGCTGTACGAAAACCGCGACCTCGCGATTACCACCGACTTTCGTTCCGTGTTCGGAGAAGTCGCGATGAAACACTTAGGCGTCCCGGATCTGGCGAAGCTCTTCCCCGGCTTCGACGGCGGTGTCAAGTCGTTCCTAGGGCTGCTGTAGCGGCCTCATAAACGAGGCCCGCTCGCTTCGCTACGGGCGCAAGCGCCACGATGTCGCTCCACGACCTGGGAAGAGCGCATTCTACGGCTTTGCGTCCGCTTTTATCAGTAGCGCGATCAGCTTCGGGCGCTTTACCTCTTTGGCAAGAGAAAGTGCTGTCATGCCACTGGACGTGCGTAGGTTCGGGTCGGCTCCGTGCGAGAGCAGTATGGCGGTGAGCGTACTATCTTCGTTGCTGACTGCCGCCATAAGAGGAGTCATACCGTTTGCATAGGTCAGGTTAGGATTGGCCCCATGTGCCAGCAGAGACTTCACAACCTCGCCCTGCCCCGACCAACCCGTTCGGATTAGCAAAGGAACCCCTTCGATGTCTATTCTCTGATTGGGCATGCAGTATAGATTCGGGTTGGCACCGCGCCGCACACGAGAAGTCCAACAAGAAACGCGGGTTTGATACAGAGGTTTTTCATGGGATTTCTATCCTGGCGCGAAGTCATAGGTCTTGATATTGATGATACGGCCTTCATTGAGAAAGAGCGAGAGCAGGCTCCAGAATGCGCCGACGGCGTACTCGCCTAAAATTAGGCCGAACATGAAGGGCATTACTTGTCGGTGAAGCTTCAGGCCCCCGTAGCGCAAGACTCCGGCTTTGAGCACCGTGCTGACTATCAGGCACATTTAGTAGTACTCGGCTCCAAATCACATAGACCGTGATGAGCTCGCCCTGAGAGAAGGCGTACTTAGGGACAAAGCGCTTGAGCACCCCGATATTGAAGAGCACCATGAGGAGCAAGAAGAAGATGCTGTTCCAGAAGAGCGACATCGCCGATGCGTGGTTGGAGTGCCAGACGCCCTCGACTTGGATGACCCAGTAACAGAGCAACTTTTTGGCGGAACGCCCGTAGACACCGATTTCAATCGGCGGGCTCAGCGGATCGGATCACCCCGACATGGCCCTCGAGCTCTAGCTGCGTTACGGCGTCCACGGGCAGCCCCATGCGCTGGCAGAAATCCAGGACTGCCTCTTTGTTGGGCGCTTCGAGGATCCAGACGATCTGCCCTTCGGCGGGGCTATGAAAGCTGCGGTAGCCGCGCACCACGGAGTCGTGCTGCCCCCGTGCGGCGATCTCCTCGATGCGCTCCGGAGTGAAGGTACCGGGCGGAAACGTGTGAACCGAGAGAAATCGAGGCATGAATTATTGTACCCGGCGGTTTGTCTGTTACAATAAAAGCCTATGGCATCGCAGGGCAAGATTCAACCAGGGTTACTAGGACGTATCAATGAGTGGCGTGTACTAAGAGCAATCCAGCGGCACGGTGCACTCTCTCGAGCGGAGCTGGCACGCGCGACGGATATTACCGCGCCGACAGCCTCCAAGGCTGTCGAGGCTCTCTTACGTGATGGCTGGCTTATCGAGGAGGACGATGCCGATGTTCGGCGCGGGCGTCCGGCCAAGAAGCTGCGCTTGCCCGCGGAGGGAGTCCAACTGCTCGGTGTCGTGGTGGATCGCCCCCAGTGCCGCCTTGTCGTCGGGGGCTTGGACGGAACCATCCGCGAGGAAACCCGTTTCATGACGCCCGATACCTACGATGCCTTGCTCGCCACTGCTCTCGCCTGGGCCCGCGCAAAACTCGCTGTGCCTGGGATGCGCACCGATGGCCTCTGTGTGGCGCTGCCCGGTCTGCTGGACTACACCGAGCAGCGCGGCTTGCTCTCCCCCAATGTCCACCTCACTGATGGCCAAGCCCCTACACGGGATCTCGCAAGTGCCCTAGGGATTCCCTGCGTGCTCATCCACGAGATCCATGCCCTCTGTCTGGCGGAGCGGCACTGTGGGAGTGCTCAGAGCCTGGAGGACTTCGCTCTGATGGACCTCTCGACGGGAGTCGGATTCACGGCGGTGCTACGCGGTCAGCCCTTCACGGGACACCGGGGGCTGGCCGGAGAGCTGGGGCACATCACGGTGAACCCGATGGGGCGGCTGTGTGGCTGCGGCAACCGGGGCTGCCTGGAGACGGAAGTTAGTGACCTCTCCCTTCAAGCGGCGATGAACGCCGCCAGTTTAGACGAAGCCGTGGTGCGCTACAACGCGGGAGAGACAGCAACCATTGATGCTCGCCTCGACTACCTTGCAATTGGGATTGCTGCTGCTCTCCACTTATTCAACCCCCCAACACTCTTTTTGCACAGTCGGTTTCTCTCCGAGTGTCCTGCACTACTTCCCAAGCTCCGTGAGCATCTGGTGATTCGCACACTGCGGCCCACCTGGGAGGACTGCACCATCGCACTAGCGCAGGGCAATAAATCGCAGGGAGTGATCACTGGCATTATCGAGCACCTGACCAACGCCCTCCTGCCCACTTCACTGCAAGAGCTGCATCGCCTTGACCCTGGGCTCACTCCCTGAGTTTCAGGTACACTAGCCTTGTGCATTCGCAGCTCACCAGGTTTTCCCCATGCTGAGCGGCTACGATGCGCACCCGGTGGGTGCGCACGATGCCGTGCAGTGGTCCGCACGTGTTCGTCTTGCCTCTAAAAAAACAGGCACGGCGCTAGCCTACGCGCGTTCCACCCGCCCGATGAACGCCGTCCAGACGGCGACAAAGAAACTTCAGGCGTTAATCGAGGCGGCAAATGCAAGTCTCTGAAGCCCTGGCCCAGCTTGCGGCATCCCAGAAACCCTTTCTAGAAGTCTTCACGCACGGCTCGCTCTCCGTGGAGATCTACAAGCCCGTCGGTGAAGATCATCAGCAACCCCACACGCGCGACGAGGTCTATGTCGTGATCTCGGGCACGGGCTTTTTCATCAACGGCGACACGCGCACGGCATTTACTCCTGGCGAGATGCTCTTCGTCCCCGCAGGCGTCGTCCACCGCTTCGAGGACTTTTCCGACGACTTCGCCACGTGGGTCTTCTTCTACGGCCCCGAGGGGGGCGAGGCTCCCACGCCCGAGGGCACAGACACAACCGTCACCGGCGAATTGCTCGCCGATGCCTTCAACGACACTGAGGAGATGGGCTGTGGCGACCTGATGATCGCCTTGCGAAAAGCGATGCTGCCGCTTGCGCCCGGCCAGATTCTCCACTTGCGTGCCACCGATCTCGGGGCGCCCCACGATATTCCTGCCTGGTGCAACATGACCGGCCACTCCCTGCTCCGAGCCACTGCGCCGGACTACTACCTGAGAAAGAAAGTAAAATAAATGTCAAAGATTCTGATTAGTGTCACCAACTCCAAGAACGACACCGACCGCGCGACAGTCGGGTTTGTTGTCGCCAATGCCTCGGTTGCCAGTGAGCAAGAGACCGTTGTCTTTTTGTCCATTGAGGGCGCACGTCTTGCCGTCAAAGGCTATGCCGACGACATTCACGAAGCGGGCTTCAAGCCGCTCGGCGAGCTGATCGCCAGCTTTGTCGAGGCAGGCGGGATTATCTGGGTCTGCTCACCGTGCTTCAAAAAACGCGGCCTCGACGAGACTAACCTCATCCACGGCGCAGTGATCGTCGGCGGCGCAAAAGCCGTCGAGTTTCTCTCCCAAGGCGCCGCCAGCATGACATACTAATACGTCCGTGCCGTAAACGGCCCGTCTGCAAGCTTGCGCCGTCCTGCGGACGTGGGAAATTTCCATGTCCAAAGGGTCGTAAAACCCTGAGACGGGTTCGTTTACGACTAGGAAGAAATCACGACACTAAATGAACGATATGCTTGTTGAAATCCCACCACAATCAGGTTTAGGCTGGCGCAGAGTTTCCTGGGAGGAAGTATTCAGCGAAGTTCACCGAATCACGCCGTGGCTCGCCGCGGAGATCAACGAACCGAAATATTTCTGGCCTTCTAGAGTTGAGAAGATAGCAGAGCAAAAAGCAATCTTGCTGGACTGGCAGTGGGTTCTGGGTTTCGAAAAACCAGATGTCGCTTTCAGCACATACCTGTGGGAGCAAGAGGTACTTATCGATTTTTTTCTGGCTCAGGTCAAGCCTGTGGAAACATTTATGATAGTTCTTGATTTTCCGCCTAACTTGAAAGAACGAATGGCTATCTCTGTTGATTATCAGGGCGATTGGGAGCACTTTTACAATGAATTCCCCTATCAAATTTTCGGCGCGAGTCAAGATATTTTCCTGATTTTCCCTGAGATTGATACAATACTCGCCGTTCACCACGGTGGCATGTTCTGCCGTCTGGAGAAACCATGAGCGATACGCTTGATGAAATCCCCGCCGTCACCAATATCTGCGATGGTGGGAACCTGGACTGCGGCTCGGGGCTCTTGCTTATTATCCGTAAGGCGATGCTGGAGACGCCGCAGTCTGGAGTTCTGGAGATTCGCTCGACGGAGATTTCCGTGCGCGAGGATCTCCCGGCGTGGTGTCGCATGACGAAGAATCCCTACCTTGGCTGGTCGGTTGGCACGGGGACGAATCGCTTCTTTGTGCAGCGCGGCGGCGAGAGCAAGGCTGAGTCCGATGCCGCCGCCGAGCAGGCGAAAAACTACCGCTGGCGTGCCCGTGCGCACTGGGTGGCCACCGAAAATACCGTCAAGGTTTATGCCCGCAACCACGCTTGGGAAGTGGGACAACCGGCGAGCTTCGATGTAAAAGACGCGGCTCCGAGCGCTGTGGAGTACGTGCTCAACGCCTTGGCAGCCTGTCTTGCAATGGGGCTCCAGCTACGCGCCTCACGGGCGGGCGTCACGATTGACGAGCTAGAAGTAGCACTCTCGGCCAGTATCGAGAACATCAATGTCTTTTTGGGACTGGAAACCGACGGCCACGCGGGCTTTAAAGAGATCACCGGCACCGCCTATGTCCAGTCCGACACCGACGATGCCACGATCCAAAAGCTCTGGGCCGAGACACTCCACGCCTCACCCGTCGCTAACTCTCTCACCCGTCCCGTGCCACTTACGATTGAGGTGAAGACGATATAATTCAGGTGAAGGAACGATGGTCATGAGTAAAGATGCCGAGATGGAAAAGCGTATTTCTCGCCTAGAGGAGGCGGTCGAGCGTTTGAGTAGCCAAAAAGAATCCCCTATACAGCCTTGGTGGAAACGCAGAGCGGCACTCTTTAAAAATGACCTTGCTGCTTATGATGAAGCAATGGCTCTAGGGCGCGCTTGGAGAGAATCGGACAAGGCTACAAACGCACCATGAGCCTTCCTTTGTTTCCTGTGACAGTAGTCGGGTCGTTCCCTCGGCCTGAAGCGCTTCGTAAGTCGCTGCGACGTGGGGTGCCCGATGCGGAAGTGCTTGAGCAGGCGCGGGTTGAAGTGCTTACGCTGCAAGAAGTTGCTGGCGTGGACATTGTCTCCGAAGGCGAGCAGGGGCGCGATAGTTTTTTTAGCTTTATCGCCAGTAAACTCAACGGCGTGCGGCTGATGAGCCTCGCCGAGATGCTGGACTGGGTGGAGGACAAGGCGGCGTTTGAGCGGCTTCTGGCGGCGCTGGACGTGCCCGCGTTTGCGATTAAAAATCCCGTGGTCGAGGGAAAGCTCTCACGCAAGACACCGCTGGCAGGCGACGAGCTGGCGTGGGCGAAGGCCCACACGGGTAAGCCCGTTAAAGTGGCGCTGCCGGGGCCGTACTTGCTCTCGCGCTCGATGTGGGTCAAGCGCCTCTCTGCCGACACCTACCCCACCAAAGAGAGCCTTGGGGCCGATGTCGTGGCGGTGCTACGCGAGGAGCTCATTGCTCTGCGCGATGCGGGGGCGGACTTTGTGCAGTTCGATGAGCCGGTGCTCTCCGAGGTGGCGTTTGCCGGGCCCCACGCGACCCATAGCTTTATGTGCGCCGCGCTGAGCGAGAAAGCCAGCCCGGAGAGTGAGCTGGAGTTTGCCGTCGAGCTGATCAACCAAGTAGTGGATGGCGTAGAGGGCATTCGCACGGGACTGCATGTCTGCCGGGGGAACTGGAGCCGCGATGAGTCCGTGCTGCTCGCCGGGCCGTACGATGCGCTAGTGCCGTATTTCTCTCGGATGAAAGTGACGCAGCTCGTGCTGGAGTACGCCACCGAGCGCGCCGGGAGCTTTGCGCCCCTCGCCGCCCTCCCGGGCGATAAAGAGCTTGGACTGGGCTTGGTCAACCCACGCACGAGCGAGATTGAGCCCGTGGAGCAACTGGTCGCGCGGGTGCGCGAGCTCCTGCGCTACCGGCCTGCCGAAAGTATTTTTCTCAACCCCGACTGTGGCTTCGGGACATTCTCTGACCGCCCGATCAACACCCTCACTGTGGCGCAGCAGAAGCTGGCACGCCTGAGTGAGGCGGCGCGCCAGCTCCGAGGCGGCTAGTCTGGCGTGCTGATCGAGGTGCTTCCTGGCCCGATTTGCATCTTCATGAGCTTCTCACCGGAGTCGGTGGGCAACATAAAGTCAAAGAGAAAGGCCGTCTCGCCCGGCTTCTTCTCCGCGCCTGCCGCAGGAAGTGAGAGCTTGAGCGAGGCACTACTCTGCAGGGCTTTTAGAAAGACCTCGGGGACGCTCCCCTGTTGGATTTTTCCCAGCATCGTTTTGTTGTGCTGGTAGGCTGCCAGGATAAACTTCTGGCGAGCATCAGGGGCGAGCTGGCTAAAGCCCACGCCTTTTTCGCTCGTCAGGGCGGTGCGTAGATTCGTGGGCAGGCTGTCGTAGAAGCGCCAGATCGGGCGGACATTGCTGGTGCTGACCCAGTCCCACTCCTCTAAACCGTAGAGAGCTTTGGCTCCCTCGCGCATGCTACTGGCATCAAGCTGATCGTCGGTGAGGCGGGAGATCTCGCGCAGATCATCTGGGGTGAGGCTCGCGTTTGTCTTGCGCTGCGCCGCCCACTTCTCCAATAAGCGCCCAGGCACTTCCTTGAGGCGCATGTTAAAGAAATCCGTCGAGCGAAATGTCAGCCAGCCATCGCTCTCAGCCCAGCGCAGACGTAGCGGGTCACAGGTGCGTGCGAGCACATCAAAGAGAGGCCCTTTTTCGTTTTTATGGGGCACGAGGCGAGTGAAGTAATCGCCCATTACGTCTTTGCCCGTCGCCTTATGGATCGCCTCTAAAGCATCGGCTGAGGTCCAGACCTCCTCGCTCGTTTTCTTTCCGTCGCGCCAGATCTCGTGGGGTCTGTGGGCTCCTGTCAGCTCCGTGGGCTTCTGGAAACCAGGGGCTTTCTTCTTCGCTGCATTGGCCTCCGCATTCTTAGGCGAGCTGGCGCTAGGACTAATTCCCACGGCCATGGGAATGCCACTCATCGCGGCTCCTTTACCTTGCGAGAAGCCGGTATGCGCCATCAGTGATACCTCGCCCACTTCGTCGCGCTGCATCTGTAGCATCATGATGGGCTTGGCTCCCGCCTCCACAGGTGACTTCCCTTTAACCTTCTCACCCGGAGTTTCCTTGCGGCTTGATGACATCGTAATGCCATCTTCGCTGATGAAGGCATGACCCGTGAGAGCATTGAGGGTGTTACTCTCCAGCTCCTTAGAGATATCCCGGCCATTGCTGCCAAAAAGGAGCTGCTTGCCCGCCTGCAGCGCCGCCTGATCATCGGCCTCCAGCCCTGCATAGAGCCGTGAGGGCCCCCAGCCGATCCCGCCCAGCATCTCCAGCTTCTCTTTTTCTTTCCCCTGCGCACTCTCGGCGGCGGCGCGGGTCTCTTCAGGCGACATCTCAAAGTACTTTTTGAGCGACTCCATCTCCCGATCCAGAGCGAGGAGCGCCTCGTTCTTGTCTTTGTTGCGCAGCTCCTCTTCTAAAAATTGATTGCGGAGTGGCTGCTTGAGGCGATAGACAAACTGGGGCTCGCTCCCGGTGCGCTCCCAGACAAAACCAAAGTGCTGGGTGATCATGCGCATCAGCTCGCGTAGCGGCTTATCTTTGCAGAACACGGTGAGCTTGTCGTCGGCCACCGAGCGAGTTGCCGAGATATTGACCCCCGTTTCTTTTGCAATGGCGTCTAGTAAGTCCCCAAACGAGACGGCTTTTTTTGCGAGTGTGACGCGCTTCTGAAGCCGGGAATCCGAGATCCCTTTCTCGTCCTGATAGCGTCGCAGTGCCGCGCTATCGGCGGCGGTGTCACTTGCGGCAAGCTGCGGCAGAGGCACTTCCACAAAGCTATCCGCTCCCTTGACTTCCGGGAGCTGGAGCTTGAGCGAGCGGACATCGCTGCGCACAAACGCGGCGACGCGCTGGGTGTAGGCATCGAAGCCCTCGGCACTCAGATAGGTCAGGTCATCCCCAATGGGGCGGAAGATCGGTGGTGGGGTTGGTGGCGTCGCAATGGGTTGCCATTTTTCACTCGGGTTCCATCTCCCCCTCGCCTTCGCTACCGCTCGGCTTGCCCCCTCTTCCCTTGCCGTTCGTTCCTCACGAGGAAGAGGGGGGGGCGAGGCACGAGGCCGGGGGAGATGGCTTGGCTCCGGCACGCGCACCATAAAAAATCCTAGAGCAGCGGCTCCGGCAAGCACCGTTCCGCCACCAAGCGCGAGCCAGCGGCGAACCGGGGCAATGCGAACCGGAGCCTGGTACTGCTCCTGCTTAAACTGTGCTAGTGCCGCATGTAGCGCGGTGTTGTCGGCGGGCATGCGCTCGCGGAGAGCAGTGTCTAGCGCGCCCAGAATCTCGTCTTTTCGGCTCATATACTTGCCCCTTCGTCTTCAGCAGATTTTGTCTGTGCCCACTTTGCCAGGCCCGTACGCGCCCGGAATAGCTCCACTTTCACCCGCGCGACACTCCGGCCCTGTGCTTGCCCGATCTCCTCTAGTGTCCAGCCCTCGGCTTTGAGTAGCAAGGCCACACGCCGTGGCGCGGAGAGGGTGGCGAGCGCCTCCGTGAGCAGTGCTTGCCGCACCACAGCACGCTCCGGCGAGGGGGTGGCGAGCGCAATATTCTCTTCCAGAGCGCACTCCGTGGGGGATTTTTGTGAGCGCGCACTACACACATGTACTGCGATCTTCACGAGCCAGGTCTTGAGGCTTGCCTCACCACGAAAGCTCTCCAAACCGCGCAGAGCACGCAGAAAGGTCTCCTGCACTGCATCTTCGACATCCTCCTTGCGACGTCCCAGCATTCCCTGGCAGACGGCACGAAGCGTCGGCTCGTGGGGAAGCAGTAGCTGCTCAATGGCGTGGGAATCCCCGGCTCTTGCTGCGGCAAGAAGCGAGGGGGGGCGGTACGGCGATTTGCCGCGTCTCTGCCATGACCATGGGTTTCTCCTGTTATCATAGAGCATCAGGCAGGCCAAAAAGAATACAGAGAGCGGAAATTTATTTTTCTGCCCACACCTATACCGCCCACAGGAACGTGGGCGTCTACAGGCGTGCCGCCATAATGTCGCTTCGCGACTCCGAGAGTTTTGTGAGTCGCGGAGCGACATTCCAGCCGAAGGCTCACAGACACCCACGTTCCTGTGGGCGGATCTAGCAGAGGCTCAGCGCTATGACGGATCGGGAGGGAGTGTGTCGTGTGCGCCGGAGTTCTCGGGCGTAGAAGCAGATGTCACGCGCCAGCACCTCAAGCTCGGCATCGAAGCCATTGCGTAGCAGCTCAACTCCCGCCTGGGGCACGCTCCACCCCTGCACAACAGTGCGGTAGAGTGCGACAATGGCCCCCGAGCGGTCGCAACCGTGCTGGCAGTGCACGTAGGTCGGGGAGGAGGCGAGCAGCCCCAGTAGCCGCTCGACCGCCGGAAAATCCGGCAGACCCTCGCCCATCGGCACGGAAACATACACCAACCCGAGCTTCTGGCAGAGCGCTGTCTCGTTGCCATCGGTCTCATGGCGCAATCGCAGATCCACCACCTGCAGCACCCCCCGCGCCGCCAGCACCCGAAGCTGCCACTCGCCCGGAGTCCCCCCACAAAACAGCCCCGCCGCCACCTGCCGCATGCCTCCCGAGCGCCGCACTTTCACTCGCAGCAGCACCTGCGCCAGAGGACTGGCAAAGAGAGAACAACTAGATTTCATGATTTCGCTCCTCGCCGAGTTCGCACCACCACGCCACCCAGCATTCCGAAAATCAGCAAGCCCAGCGTCCCCGGCTCGGGGGCCATTGTGGGGGCGAGGAGAAAGGCACGTTGTTGGCCGTTATGAAAGCCAGTGCCGACGATCTGGCCGTGGTCGTTGATGTCGGCAGCGCCGGTGAGATTCCAGCCCGACAGCGGGTCGATCAGGGTGTTCAGATCCACCAGACCTGCGCCGCTATTGTAGAGAAATGCCCTGTTGGAGTTTGAAATAAACGAGACATTCCCCACGGCATCCCCCGCATTATTGACTCCACTTGTCGCCCCACCCAGCGCCGTGGGAGCCAAGTTCGTCATTGTTGTCCCGTCCCAGAGGATCGGGTTGTTGCGCCCTGCATTCAGGTAGTAGCCCGCGACCGTACCAGCGTCGTTGATGTCCAGCCCGACACTAGTATTGGTGGTAATCGGCCCTCCAAGGGGATCCATAGCGATATAGCTTCCCGTGCCTGTATGGGGTGTTGTAGGCGTGAAGCGAATCGCATGGTAAGTGCCACTATTCCCTCCCGCGCTTCCTGCCATCTGCCCGCTGGCATTTATCGCATAGCCACCACTGTAGGCCGATGGGGGAAAGGGAATGGGCGCTGTCTGCGTTCCTGTGAGACCATTGCTGGTGCCCGGTGTCCAGATAAAGGCGTTGCCACTGGCGATTCCGGTGAGCTGGCCGTAGTTATTGATGCCAACCGTTGAGCCCGTTAAGACTCCGGTCACACCTGCATTGTGCAAGGCCCCCACTGCCACGTTGTCGGAAGCCGGTTTCCATATAAAGGCATGGGCTATCCCACCACCGTCAGTTGAGCTCCCTGTGACATATCCTTTCTCATTGATACTGGTGGCGTAGTTGACCGTTCCGCCCAGAGACCCTAGAGCGCTCAGGGAGCCGAGCTTGTTATTCGCAGCGATAGGTTGCCAGAGCGCGGTGTTTGTGCTGGCTCCTGTGGTGGTTGTCACCACCACCTGGCCGTAGTTGTTGATCCGGTAGGCTGCACTGACCGTATCGCTGAGCACGCCGAGATCGATCACCTCGTAGGGGTACTGGGCAGACACAGGTGCAGCAAGCGCCAGGAGAAGCCCTGGAATGAGCGGAAGAAAGCGTGAGCGAGTCATGAGAGTTTTCCTTTACGTCGTGCGGCGATACCGCTGAGCATTCCGAGAGCGAGCAGGCCCAGTGTGCCGGGCTCAGGGGCAGATGATGTGATGACATGGCTGATTGGGGTGGTGTCACCAAAGTAGGTGTCGGTTCCGATCCCGACCGCAACATCGAGGGTGTCATTGGCATTGAGCAAGAAGCTGGCCAATGAGAAGCTCCCTCCGGCATTGGTACTCGGTGCGGAGGAGACCACACTGCCATTGTGCAATAGATAGATGTCTGTATCCCCACTGTCGCCTACAAAGTAAGAGGTGGCGATGTTGTAGCTACCCGCACTGGGGGCAGTGAAGCGCAAGACACCAAGCTCACCATTGGGGCCACCATGGAGCGCAATCTGTCCTGGCTGAACCCCGAACATCGGACTCACACCAATGTTTTTCTCAAAGGCAGGCGTCCCTGAGCCAATGTCGGTTCGCCAGTATTGGAATATCCCCGCAAAATTTCCGCTATCGAGGTGTGGGATAAAGCTCCCTCCGAGGGTTGTAGTGTAGCCATAACTCCAGACCCCATTGGGGTTACTCGCGTAGGTTCCAGGGTTAAAGCCTACCGTGGCATCGTAGGCATACGTTGCCTGAGAGGTACTCAAAAAGAGCATGAGTGCTCCACTGAGAGAAAGAAAACACCGCTTATATTTTTTCATACTATTGATCAGCCTTTCGTTAAAGAACTGAACAAAGTATAAGTGCGGAGGAAGGTTTCTACAGCCCACCAATAGGGGCAAAAAATCCCCTATTTAGGGGTAATTGTTTTTTTGATCAAATTGAGGACGAAGTTCAAGCACTTGCCCCCTCAAGAGCGGCAAGAGCGCCCTGAAATGGGCGATAACACCGTGACTTTTGTTCCGAAAACGCTGGAGTACTCCGCTTACCCCACCCCCCTGCCGTGAGCGCCTAGGAAGACTGGGACGACACCTAGCAGACCTACCGCCTCACCATCGTCCCCCACACCAACTCCATAGTCCATGTCTCCCACCACGAAGTCCGCCATTGTCCAGCCGCCTACAAGACCACCCTCGCCCTCACCGCTGACCTCTACCGCATCTACACCATCACTGAGACCAGCAACGGGAAAGGCAACAAAAACATCAAGATCACCCGCCCCGCCTAACCCCCAAAAAGCCCCGGCCTGGAGAGTTTGATTCTCCAGGCCGGGGCTCTGCTTGTGAGATACAAACAAAACCTCTACGGTTTTCACCCTTCCTCTGATATAAGGATCGCTCCATACCATCTAAATTGCGTCGCTTCGGTTACAGTAATAGTAAGCAGGTTAATACCATTATCAATCAAATATGTACCTGTAACTTTAATACATTCAGTCTCAGTAAGCATATTTGATGTCATTATTAATCTACTATTATCAGAATGATTCTTAGAGATACTTGCCTTTTCTGGATCTGACAAGATAATAAAGTTATTACGAGCGCAAGTCAAATACTCAAATATTTTCCCATAGTTATTATTAATCTTACCAAGCAAATAGTCGATATCATCGATCATATCCCTCATAAATCGCGTCAAGGAGTTATCATTCCTCATTTCTGCAGTCAAGTAGTCCCACATATCTGATTCCAAGTAGCCAGACTCAACTGCATAAGAATAAACCAGTTTCAAAATAAATATTTTGACACATTCAATAGGATCGCTGACAATAAAATCGCTATGACTCTCACATATCCCTTTTACAGATCGCGAAAAATGCTTTCTAAAATCAGTAGCGATCGAGTTATACGTTTTTATACCATCAAAATTGTAAAGCCTTTCAGTTCTACTTCCATATTCTTTTTCAAAGCGGGACAAGCATTCCATATATTCATCATGTGTTTCAAATTCATATAGCAAACCAACATATGCAGAATCAATCCCTAATCCATCGTATTCGCTTATTTTTTCTGTTAAATAGTTTATTAACATCCTGAAATATCCACCTAATCCCTGTTCTGATATACATAAAATCTTAGGTTTTGTTTGATATACAAACCGGAAGCTATTTTTATTTAGTTGAGGAAACTCAAAGGCAACTTTTATGTTATCTTTTGCAATATCTGTTACTGCCCAAGTTTCCGATGAAGGGTCAAGACGGTTTTGCACAAACTTCCCACGAACCTCACGGCGGCTTAGGAACGGTGGCAGAAGCTCTGGCCTCCGAATGAGCTGGGCCGTATTTTCTAAGAGACCTAGTTGTGCATCGCCCCCAACAGATTTTGTTTTCGGATCGTAATGCGCATAGGCAACCTTTGGCGTATCAACCCACTTAACATCTATCGCAGAATCCGTAGGAATCTGAAGATAGTCTTCAAGTTCTCTGTCAATATCCGCATACCGATCCAAAGGAAGGGGAAAAGGGCAATTTACGGTAATAAAGTTTGTCCCTAGAACCCCTTCTGCAACATATGTCTCTCGTAGCCCATCCTCATCATTACCTTCTAAGGTATAAACAAAAGTAATGGTAATCGGAGAATAGGGATCAAAGGCAATACCTAAATATTTTTCAGGATCATCCAAAAGATCACGCAAATTTGTCACAGTACCGTTAAAAGAATGATACCAGATATCATCATTGACTAACCGGGTCTTAACGACGGAGAAAGTATTGTCTGCACGATTCATTTCAGCACCTCTTCTTGTTGGAAGTTCCTCAGACTATACCACATCACTTCCTCTTCGACGTGCCCCCAATTAGGGGCATTTTCATGTTTTTCAAAAAAATATATTCGCGCGTCCCGACTTTTACTGGCAAACCTTGTGCCTAGTAGCTGATGATGCTTTTCGGCTAAAATAAATGCAAAGCAAGCCTCTTTAGAGTATTTTTGTCTTTCTAAAGCTTGCGCCATAAAGTCTAACAGTCGCGCCATATGAAATTTATTGAGGGATTGCAACTTTACTAAAACGCAGCACCACCGAAGTGAAATTTCTGACTCACTCAATTCTGACAATACCTGAAGGGAGTGATAAATTTGCGGCAGTACACTATTATCACAACTAACACTTTGGTTAAGAATTCCAGTTGCTCTCTTTTTTGCATCCATAAAATTACCGTTCGCAAGAGATTGGCGGCATTTCAGTGCCGGGATATTCGTTAAATCGGGATCTATTTTAATTATCCTATCAATATAAAAATCAGCTTCGTTTTTTTTGCCTCGATCTAAGCATTGATGTGCTAATTGAACAAGCGCCCAAATCTCATGATCATGCTCTCTCAACTCCTGAGACAAAGCCAACCATCTATCCCAATACAAAGCAGCCGAATCTTCCTTGCCTTGCCGACGCAATAGTGCTCCACGCAAGTTACAAAAACGCATCAGTTCTCTGCGATCCGTAAGCTCCCCGTCTACGGAGTCCATGAGATGTTCAAAATCAGACCAGTAGCCCGTCTCAAAGAGTTTCCCCCCCAGTTTGTCTAGCCACTCAAAGAGAACCTCGGTTTTCTTTTGATGGGTAGCCCACACGATACCGATTCGGATATTGGAGATTTCCTGTGCTAAGAGACGCTGTGAAGAAGTCAGATCACTCTCCTCTAAGCGCACTTGAATTCGATTGGCGGTCTCACTGACAGATATCGCATGCTGGGCGTGAATGGCTTCTTTTTCGCCGCTCTCCGCGAGCACTTCCTCTGCGTACTCTCGGATGACG
The DNA here is from genome assembly GCA_031387365.1 of Armatimonas sp. Taxonomy (GTDB): domain Bacteria; phylum Armatimonadota; class Armatimonadia; order Armatimonadales; family Armatimonadaceae; genus Armatimonas. The sequence goes on from JANNDD010000380.1 coordinate 27,113, forward strand.
ACGAGCATGTCGTAGCGCGGGGTCTCCGTCTCGGGGTCGAAGGTGACGGTGAGGAGCGAGTGGCTGTGCAGCTCGTCGAGGGCGTCTAGGACTTCCATGCCGCAGCCTTCGCAGACAGTCTGGGCGGCTTCTAAGCTCCAGCCGCCGCGAAAGACCGAGAGGCGTGCGAAGATGCGTTTGAGCTCGGGGGAGAGCAGGTGAACGGACCAGTCGAGGGCGGCGCGGAGGCTCCGGTGGCGCTCGCTCGTGGCGTGGCGACGGTTGACCAGAAAGCGCAGGCGGCCTGAGAGCTGGTCGCGCATCTGCACGGGGCCGAGCACCACGCTTCTTGCTGCGGCGAGTTCAAGAGCGAGTGGCAGGCCCTCCAGCAGCGCGACGATCTCCTCGACAATCGGAAGCGCGGAGGGGTTCTGGGCGAAGTCCGGGCGGGCGCGGCGGGCGCGGTCTAGAAAAAGCGCGACGCTCGGGGCGTGGGGCAGTGGCTCTAAAACGCGCTCCGTCTCGCCGCGAATCCCCAGGCGGCGGCGGCTGGTAATCACGCAGCGCAGGGCGGGGATGTCTTTGAGCAGACCCTCCACCAGACGTGCGCCGTGCGTGACAATCTGCTCGAAGTTGTCTAAAACCAGTAGCGGTGCATCTTGCTGATTTAAGGCATAGACAATCTGCTCGCGCGGCGGGGCATCGCCTTTGGGTAGCGCGAGTGCGACGTGAATCGCCTCGAAAAAGCCCGCGTGGGCATCGCTGACTTCCGCAAGAGGCACAAGTATAGCCTCCGGTAACGCCTGGCGTGAGAGCCGCGTCTTGCCCATCCCACCCGGGCCGGTGAGCGTCAGAACACGTTCACCTTTGGGGGGCTTGCTGGCCCACTCGCGTACGGCTAGAACATCGGCTTCCCGGCCATAGTAGCCATCCAGCCCTTCCAAGAAAACTCCCCCGTCGGACGGGGGGCGGGGGGTGGGCAGAGGCGGCAGCGCTTGCTCCGGGAAGCGACTGGCGAGCTCGCGGCGTAGAAGATGGGCTTCGTCGGCACAGCCTACGGTCTCTAAGTCCAGCGCAAGACGGGTCAGTACATCGAAGCAGCCCGCCTTGAGTCGCTCCCGCTCGCGTACGGACCAATCATCGTAGAAGCCAGGAAGGAGATCGCCCTTGTAGAGCGCGGCGGCGGCGCGGAGCGAGGGCAGGCGCTGCTCAGGAGTGGAGGCGCGGACGGCGGTGAGAAGATAGTGGTCGAAGTGCGCGACATCGCTGGTAATCCCAGGCCGCACTTTAACGCCGATGTTGCCGCTCTTCTGAAAAATATCCTCGCCCAGGCCCGTGCGCAGCTCGGAGAGCTCGCCGCGCAGTCGCAGTCGCTGGCGTTGCGGGTCTTCGTCGGGCCAGAGCAGCTCGCCGAGCTCCTCGCGCGAGTGTACACGCTCGGGGCGTGCGGCGAGCATCGCCAGCAGGAGGCGGCAGCGCTGGGTGCGGAAGCGGGAGACGCTTACCTCACCGCAGATGGCACGTAGCCCCCCGAGGAGCTCAATGATCCATGTTGTCGGAACACTTTCCACAGCCCCAGATTCGGCAGAAAGGCAAGAGCTTCCTCTATCTAGTGAACCGCCTCTCGGCTCGCCATCACCCAGCCTTGGAGCAAGGCATGGAGAAGTGTCTCGGAGCGACTGTGCGTGTTCATCTGCTGCCCAATGCGCCGAAAACCACTCTTGATGGTTTCCTCCGAGACGCAGAGATAGTCGGCCAGGATTTTATTGTTGGTGGTACGAAGCAGCACCGCTGTCTCCAGCAAGTTTTTCAGCGCGGGAGTGAGCGGGCAGCTCATCATTGTTCGATTTGGTTGCGTTGACATCTTTTTAAACTCCTCATCTAAGTGCGCGGCATCCGGTAGGTTCGGTGCAGCGGTTGTCAGAAGTTTAAGAGGCAAGCGTAGACAAAACGTAGACACAATTGGGGGCACGAAATTATATTCGTGGGGACATTAATACGCTTGTTGTGAATCGCGGACGGGTACATTCCCCGGAGCTTGCTCCGCGTCCGCATAGGATGCTTTACAATGCTCCATGAGTCAATACATCCATAAAAGCCATAATGTCTCCGTGCTGCTCTACCATCTGGTATTTCCTACGAAGTATCGCCGCGCGATTGTGACGGCTCCTGTTGAAGCGACACTTCGAGACATTTGTGGTTACATGGAATTGTGCTATGAGA
>JANNDD010000406.1:0-4390 GCA_031387365.1 Armatimonas sp.
GCTTGAGCAGCTCTAGAATCGTCGGGTAGAAGTCCGTGCTCTGGATAATGGCCTCGCTGTTGCGTGATCCTGGTTTGGTGACTGTAGGCCAGCTCACGATGCACGGAACCCGAAGCCCGCCCTCGTACACCGTCGCTTTGCCGCCTCGGAGCGGGGCATTGCTCGTGGGTGTGGTGCCGTCTACCGTGTTGTACATATTCCCGCCGTTGTCCGCCAGAAAGACAATCGCCGTTTTATCCGCAACCCCCAGACGATCCAGCGCGTCGAGCAGCTTGCCGACGCTGTCGTCCATGGACTCCACCATCGCGGCGTAGGTGGGGCTGCGTTGCGGGCTTTTCGGGTCTACCAGGCCCTTATACTTCTCGATCAGGGATTTTTTAGCATCGAACGGGGCGTGCACCGAGAACTGCCAGTAGTTGAGAAAGAACGGCTTGTCTTTATTTTTTGTCATCCAGGCCACGGCCTCATCGCCCATCCGATCCTCGATATGCTCGGCGGGCGTGCGCTCCTTAAAATTGGGAAATTTCCAGGGGGCGACAAAACTACCTGCGGGGCCAGGGCCGGGCGTGTGGGGCAGATCCACGTCGAAGCCCTGCTGAAGCGGCGAGTACGGCTCCGCGCCTAAGTGCCACTTGCCAAAGTGCGCCGTCGCGTAGCCCGCCGCCTTCAGGCTCTCGGCGAGCGTCACGTAGCTAGTATTTAATCGCGTCGCACTCTCGCACTGGAGCGCCTTTGCCGTCGCGGGCGCATTTTTCTGCACCGATGCAGTGAGCTTCACCTCAGGTAGATGGCAGTTGGGCGCGGTAATCCCAATCCGCGCCGGGCTCTGGCCCGTGAGGATGCTCGCCCGTGTCGGGGAGCACAGCGGGCTCGCCGCGTACGCCCGTGAGAACACCATCCCGCGCTTGGCTAGCCGCATTAAGTTGGGGGTCTTATAGAGCTTCGTCTTGCCATAAAGCTCCGTGTCCGCCCACCCGAGGTCATTGGAGAGGATAAAGACGATATTAGGGCGGGGAGGTGGTAGTGCCTGATGCATAAGGTTTCTCTTTTATCTGCCGGGACAACATGGTGTTGGTGGCTAGCTAGAGATTCGGCGGCGATCACTAAAATTCCTCAATTGTGTAGGGGGTTATCCGCCGGAGTTTGCTCAAGTTGTGGTGTTATATTTGAATATGGTATAGTCTCCGGGACGACGGTTATAGCGGTGGTAGAAATACCAGTGCGGCCGAGGATTGGCCAGCTGTAATCGCGGAGTTTCAAAGGATTGTGTCGAGAGCTTTTCCAAACGAGCTCTGTTATAACGAAGAGGTTTACGATGAATAAGTTTTGCGTGGCGATGATCCTTACGGGTTGTGTCCTGACATGTGCCGTTCCAGGCATGGGGGCAGATCCCGAAGAGGGTGAGTACTATCGGATCAAGAATGTTCGGAGTAAGAAGGTTCTGAGCGTCGCCGACGATGGCAAGGAGAAAGGGGCACCGATCGTCCAGGTGGTACCCGGGCCTTCGGAACTTCAGCAATGGCAGTTCGTCAAGGTAGGGGGCTACTACAAGATTGTCAATCGCAAGACAGGGATGGCTCTGAATGTTGAGAGCGAATCGATGCAGGAAGGTGCTCCGATCATCCAATGGGACGCGCGCGTCAACAAGAAGAACCAGCAGTGGTCACTTGTGAAGAAGGGGGATTTCTTTGCGATCAAGGTGCGCCATAGCGGATTGGTTCTGGACGTGGCAGCAGGTAGTAAGGAGCGAAGAGTATCACTCATTCAATATCCACTCCAAAGGAATGACAATGGAAACCAAATCTTCGAACTAGTTCCCGTCAAGGCTAAGCCGTAGCGGCACCACGTTGAGAACAGTTGAGGAATGGCATTTCTGACAAAAAATGAAAAATCTCACAGTAAACCTGACAACAGCCGTTTGCGGCATAACACTCCCCACGAGGGAGCAAACACAGCAGCGGCAGAAACACTAGTTAGGCGACGTTCACATCACACCATGAGCAATGATGCACATATCACGATTCAGCGAGGCGAAAGCTACGCTGACAGATTACGCGCTTACAAGGTTGCAGTTGACGGAGTCGTTGTTGCATCGGTGCGAGCTGGTCAGTCGGTGACAGTGCCTGTTTCGGCAGGCAACCATACGCTTAGGCTTCGGATTGATTGGGGGCGTAGTGAGGAGCTTAAATTTCAGGCAGGAGCTGGAGAGTGTATCACTTTCGAGTGCGGTAGCAGTCTGGCTGGTTGGCGCGTCTTGTTGGCGCTGTTCTACGCCATCTTTTGGAGTCACTGGTACCTTTGGTTGCGCCGAGCCACATGATTTATGAGTTTCAAGATGACGTTGCCTAACCAGGCGCTGCAGCGAACCCGGCGAGGTCGTCGCGATTGCAATCGTTGCGTCCCCTGCTCTGGATCGCTGAGATTAGGGCGTCCGGCGCGAGACACAAAATGCTGAGCACTCATGATCTGAATTGGTTTGTGGAGTTCGATGCACTCAAGAGCGTGTACTTCAAGACACTCGGTAATCTCATTTTGGGTATCGAGCATGTCGGTAGCACAGCGGTGCCCGAGCTCCTAGCGAAGCCTACGCTCGATATTGACCTCGTCATGTGCGATTACTCCGTCTTTGACGAGATCGTTGCTGGCCTCGGCAGTCTTGGATACAGGCACATGGGAGATCAGGGCATTTACCAGCGAGAAGTATTCAAACCAAGTGGCTCGGTTGCGCCGAACGTGCCGCGCTCAAGTGGGTGGATGCACCACCATCTCTACGTCTGCCCCGCGCTCGGAAAGGAGTTGCACCGCCACATTAAGTTCCGCGACACTTTGCGCACGAGCGCTGACTTAAGACGCGAGTACGCGACGATTAAGAAGAACATCGCGAGTCGCGCAGATGGTGACAGGCGCAAGTACGCTGAGATTAAAGAGAGCGAGTGCGGTGAGTTCTTCGAGCGCGTGTTGAAGCAAGCGGAACTCAACTCGACAACTTTTTGATCAACACGACACCGTTGGAGCCGCTGCCTTCGTCGCCGTACAGGTGGGTGCGAATGGTGAAGCGGCTTCAGGCGGCTTGGAGGCTGCGGAGCTGAGGGCGCACTTTCTCCCATAGCTCACGAAGCTCTTCCGCGAGGGCGTGTGGCGGGTCACCGGAGAGCGCACGGGCGATCAGGCGCTCGGCTTCGCGTGGCTGGCCGGTCTCACTAGCGAGGGAGGCAGCGCTACAGAGGAGAATGGCGAGAGTCGCGGCGGGAGTGTCCTTTCGCTCCGCACAGGCAAGCGCCACTTCCTTTTCCTTGAGAAAAGCTTCGTGCCGTAGCTGTTGCTCACGCACGGTGTCGCGCCGCCGCTGGGCGGCGTCTGCTTGGTCTACCAGCGCCATCGCCTCGTTATGCTTCGCTTCTAGTTCTGTGGTCATCGTCTTTCCACTCTCGCCTGGGGGTGGCTGAACTCCACGACTATCACATAGGCGCTCAGATGTCCCAGGCTCTCATCGGACTGTGTGGTCTGCAATCGCTTCTGACGAACACGTGCTTCGAGCTGTGCTCGGGTTCCCTGCCGAATCCCGGAGACTTCCAGACGTGCCTGAAAATCTAGCGCCGAGTCGCTTCCCAGGTAGTAATCAAAACCCGTGCCACGACGAGCACGGCGTACAACACTCCAGCCCGTCAGTTCCCGAGCCAGGAGTATAGCAATCGCGCAGGCTCCTTCTTCTGTAGCTTCTTCCTGGTCGTCGTAGGTCCGCCGAATGACCTCATCTACCGCAAGGCGCTCCAAGACGAAAGACTCTGTGTGGTCTCCCGCCACCGCCAGGACGACACGCTGTTCATGCCCCTGCTCGTCAAGACAGTATGATGCCGCTTCGGCAAGTCGCTCCCCAGACGCAGGCGTGAGAGCAGGCATTCCACCACGTAGGTCTGCCAGAGTCAACTCACGCATAGATACATCTTATCCCAGTCTCTTGATGAAGACGATCCCATTGGAGTCACTGCCTTCGTCACCGTAGATATGGGAACGGATTTTAAACGCCGCGCCTGTCTCGTAGCCGTCTAGCTTGAGGATGTAGACAGTGTCTTTTTTTGCGCCGCCGGTGAAGCCGTGGTGTGCATCGGTGGCGAGGGGAGTGGTTTCGGCGTTGCGAAAGACCTCCACTTTATCTATATCGAGCCGCTCTTTGCCACCCGTGTAGAGGAAAGTTACCTGGTAGGTGCCATTGCCACTTATCAGTCCTGTGGCATCGAACTCTACAGGAAGCGGCTTGCGGTTGCCGACCTTACCGGACTTCCACTCGCCGAGCTTGGTGCCAAACGCACGAAACTCGTTACTGGGTGTGAGCGTCTCGAAGATCAGGCTAGTGCGCTTGCCGTCGGGGGCGAGCGTGATGGCCTTGAAG
>JANNDD010000427.1:0-30607 GCA_031387365.1 Armatimonas sp.
TCCGCAGCAGCCCCCCAGAAAACAGCCCCAGCGCCCGACAGCCTCGCCCGCCATGAGCGCGACAGCAAATAAATCCCCCGTGGGCCGGATTAAGCCGAGGCGCTTCTTGGCGAGCATTACCGCTAAGTAGCCGCCGATAATTCCCCCTAAAACGCTCTTGCCCGGCGAGCCGCCGGTTGCGAAAAACTGCCCGATGTTGGCACCGACTAGCCCTCCGATCAGCCCCGTCATCGCCACATAGCCCATCCCCTCCGTGAGCAGGCGGCGCTTTTTGGCAAAGAGGCAGAAAACAACAATCCCCACGGTGTAGGCTAAGACATAGACAAACGAAGCCGAAGTGAGGGGCGGCAGTGCAGTCAGTGGCTCCATGCGAGTATTGTAGCGCATGTGTCTTATCTCGTGCCGCCCTATTCCCGGGGACGCTTGCAGGTATAATGCACCCATGAGTTTAGTATTTGTGGGCACGTATACCAAGGATAATAAGAGCGACGGGGTCTACGCCTTTCGCATGGATGATGTCACCGGGGCATGGACACGCATTGCGCAGAATATCCCCAAGATCAACAACCCCTCGTATCTGGCGGCGGATCGCAAGAACCACCGGCTCTTTGCCACGGCGGAGACGGGGGAGGGGCAGGTTGCTGCGTTTCGTTATGATGCGGAGAGTGGCGCACTGGTGTATGTGAATCAGCAGCCCTCGCAGGGAACCGACCCGTGCCATCTCTCGGTGCTCAAGACGGGGAGCCATGTGCTGGCTGCCAACTACTCCAGTGGCACTTTTGCGATGCTGCCCGTCAATCCTGATGGCTCGCTGCGCCCCGCTACCGACACGGTTCAGGACAGCGGTAGCGGTCCCAATAAAGGCCGCCAGCAAGCGCCGCACGCGCACTCGATCAACTTAGATTCATCGAATAAGCTGGCCTACGGCTGCGACTTGGGGATAGATAAAGTGATGATCTTCCGCCCCAATGCCAAGACCGGTAAGCTTGTCGCCAATGATCCGGCGTTTGCCTCCGTGCATCCCGGTGGCGGTCCTCGTCACTTTGCGTTTCACCCCAAGAAGCCCATTGCCTACGCCATCAATGAGCTAGACTGCACGGTCACGGTTTTTGCCTGGGACAAAGCCTCAGGCGCACTGCGTGAGCTTCAGACCATTACCACGCTACCTCGCCCCTACCAGAACGGCGATTCCTGCGCCGATCTGCACACAAGCCCCGATGGCAAGTTTCTCTACGGCTCCAACCGTGGCCACGATAGTATCGCGATTTTCTCGATTGGGGCCGATGGCAAGCTGACAACCGTTGGCAACGAGCCGACACAGGGCAAGACCCCACGCAACTTCGCGATTGATCCGTCGGGAAATTTCCTCTTCGCCGCGAATCAAAATAGCGATAGCATTATCGCGTTTCGAATTGACAAAAAGACGGGAAAACTCACCGCAACGGGCACAAAAATCGAAGTCCCCGCGCCCGTTTGCATTCTATTTGGTTGAACCCATCCCCTAACCCTCCCTGCCCTGAGGGAGGGTGGCTCGCAGTGAGGAACGAACGAAGAGCCGGGTGGGTTCAGGGTGGGTTCAGGTGGGCTAATACACCGAAAAACACGCCGCCAGGTTTGCACGGGCATCGGCGGCGGACCAGGGGATAGAGGCGTTGGTTAGGAGCGCGTCGGCGAGGGTATCGAGGTTGAAGAAGGGGGACTCGCCCGAGGTGTGGCGGGTCTCAGTGCCATTTGCACTCACCATCCAGTCGTTGCCGTCCGGGCGAATCGTGCCATGGGTGCCGATAAAGAGCACACGGTGCGCTCCGCCACCGGGCGCGGCGGCCCAGGTGTCTTCGAGCATGAGGGAGACGGGCGAGCCGCCCGTGTTGGGCTGGAGCTTAAGGAGCGCGATCCCATAGTCCTCAAGAGCCAGCTCCGTGTGTACTCTTTTCTCGATTAGCCCCGCGCTCCAGACAATCTCCCCGCCAAAGACAAAGCGTGCGAGATCAATGGCGTAGATCGCGTGGTCGGCCCAGGCACCCGTGGGAGCCTGAGTGGCATCGATCCACCAGCTCGGGGAACCGCCGGGCTGGCCGGGCCAGGGCGACGGCAACCCACCGTGCCCGATCTGATGGTACGAAAGTGGCGTACCAATCGCGCCCGACTGAATCAGCTCACGGAGCTTCTGCACACGGGGTGTCAGGCGCTGCATTCCCTCAAACGAGCCGTAGAACCTCCCGGCGGCTTCGGCTTCAGCGATCACGGTATCGAGCTCGGTGAGAGTGCGCGCGGCGGGCTTGACGGCAACCACGTGCTTCCCGGCACGGAGTGCGTGCTTGGCCAGTGCGGGGGCGGTGGCAGTGGGGGCACAGATCGCCACCAAATGCACATCGTCGCGGTTGCAGAGAGTGGCTGGGTCATCGGTGACGATGATTTCGGGGTACTTCTCACGGGCCCAGCTTTGGTGTGTCGGTTCCGGGGAGCTCACCCCGATCAGCGCGACTTTTTCCGACTTGCTCGCAATATCACAGACACCGTGGGCTGTGTACCAGTGGTCCAGCCCGAGTACCGCAACTCCAAAACGCATTGTCTACAACTCCTCGCTGGTCTCCAGCAGCTCCTCGACATCATCGCCCGTCAGCTCATCGCCCATTCCATGGGCCACCTCGTTCATCAGGTGGCGCATAGACTTGGGATCACTCTCATCCACACGGTCTGCCAGGTCTGCCAGAGAGTCTAGGGCTTCATCAATGGAGCGTATCCGCGCGAACCGGGAGACGAGCTTTTTGACATTCTGGCTCTTGCAGCGTGGACATTGTACCGGAGCTGGGCGTGCAACCACACCGACTAGCTCCGAGAAGCGCCCAAGCGTGCAGTCGTTGCAGGCAAACTCAAAGATAGGCATAGGAGTTAGTGGGTGGTAAAGCTGGCTTGGAAAAAGAAGCCCTTGTGGTTCGCAGGCGGCGGCGTGGGGGCGCAGAAGAGCATAGCGTTGCTAGGCATCGAGATGCAGGTTTCGGCGGGGAGCGGGTGGACACTGCGTACCTCAAGGATCGAGTAGCGGACGCTTCCGTAGGGGCCGGGCTGTGAGACCAGGTAAGCCCCTTCAGGTAGAGGACGGCTACTCTCCCGGGTGGTGAATCGCGCGGTTGCCACACAGAGCCCGATTAGAGAGAGAAGTGCCGCAGTAATGGTTCGGGGGCTGACCGGCATGCTGGCGTAGCGGCGGACGGCATCACCCACATCGGTTTGCAGCAAGCGCTCGATCTCTTCACGGGAGACACGTGCCCCTAGGGAAGCGAGGGCACGCTTGGTTTCCGCTAGGGCGCGGTACTCGATATTGCAGGCTGCACAACGCTCCAGGTGGCTCCGGATCTCGGCTAGCTCCTCGGTAGGAAGCTCAGAATCTAGAAAAGCAGAGAGACGCTCGCAGCAGTGACGACAAGACACCGGGCTCACCTTAGACTAAAGCCTTCGAGTTTGTTACGGAGTAGCTTACGGCCTCGGTGTAGGCGAGAGCGAACCGTGCCAATCGTACAGCCCGTTAGCTTACTGATTTCCTCGTAGGAGAGCTGCTCGATGTCGGCAAGAATCACTGTCTTGCGAAAGTCGGCGGGGAGGGAGGCCAGAGCACGCTGGATCTGCTCGTCAAGCTCCTCATGGAGGGTAACTCGCTCGGGCTCCGTACGTGCATCGGGAATATCTAAATAAAGGTTGCTCTCGGAGTCTCCACAAATAGGGGCATCGAGACTCGTGACCCGCATCCGGTTCTTCTTGCGAACACCGTCCACAAAAAGATTGGTCATGATGCGAAAGAGCCACTTCTCAAAGGGCAGATCACGGCGGTAGTTCTCAAAGAAGCGGAAGGCACGCAGGAACGCTTCCTGGAGAAGATCCTCGGCGTCGGCGTGGTTGCCCGTCATTCGGTAGGCGACATGATAGGCCTGCTTCCGGTGGCGCTGCATCAGGCGCTCAAAGACGCCTCCGGGACCACTCCCGAAAGAGGGGTTCTCAATAGCTAGTGCTTCGCTCTCCGCCATAGTTATTTTACTTTACGTGCAAGGCCCATGCCGCGTTCCCAAAAAGGAAAAATTTTATCGCATACTAAGCTGATCTGTACCCTTAAGACGCACGACGTGCCCGAAAAGTTCGCAAGCCCAGCAGTCCCAGCAAACCAAACACAAGGGTTCCCGGCTCCGGGGCGCTGCTGTTGGCTGCCAAGGTGGACGTGATCCATGTCTGGTGAGAGGAGACGCGGGTAACTCCAAAGAGATCGGTGTAGGACGAGTTGTCGCTGCCGTCTCCGGCGACCCCATTGATGCTCTCCAGACCATCCAGCCAGCTATGAACCCCCACCACTTTCCAGATGCCGCCCTCGTTGATAAAGGTCGCCCCGCCGCTATCTCCAAAGCTGATACTTCCCTCCAGCGCCAGAGGCGTGTTGCTGGAGCCAAACTGGGTGAAGCGCGTGTTGACGAGAAGAGGGCTATCAAAGTCGGCGATCAGATAGTCGTTTGCGGTCCAGGTGGGAAAGACACTGCTGGTTTGCTCCAGGATATTGGTCGCCGCGCGCCGGGTGCCATCACCGCCGCTGGTATTGCCCGTGCTCCCTATGCCCAGTGCGCCAAATCCCACGGAGTAAGATGTCTGGCCCAGCTCGCCACTGCCCGTGTACAGCGTCGCCGGAGTGACACCCGTAATGGCACTGGTGAGCTTAATCAGCGAGATATCCGAGCCGTTTTCTAGAGTTCCGTTCCAGCCAGGCGCGTTGAATACCTGAGCGACGGAGGCGGAACCAAAACCAGGGACGCTAAAAGTCGCTCCTGTCATGAAAGGCGAGCAGTGTGCGGCGCTAAGCACCCAGTTCGGAGCAATCAGTGTTCCCGTACAGAAACCGAAGTTACCAACAGCATTGAACTGTGCTTGTGCCCCGAGGGTGATATGGCTGCTATCGGGCACATCGTCTCGGCGAATGATTGCTTGGCTAGGGAGAGCTAGGCTCGTTAAGCTCAGTGCGAGAGCTACAAGATAAACAGGCTTCATAGGCACTTAGTTCACCATAAAGCCTGTTTATCCTGCTTCTTATTTGGCTGGGCCATTATCAGTGACATGCATATTGGCGATTTCGATCTCACCCGGCTCAATGCCTGCCTTCACACAGAATGTCGCGTGGACATCGGTGTGGTCTTTCGTGGTGCGGAAGGGGAACTGGTACTGGCGCCACTCGGGAGTGAAGCGCACTTGCTTTTGGAACTCGGCGGTGTGCGGCGAGACACCCTCCTCGAACACAATATAGACAGCGGTCTTCTTTGCCGAGCGTCCCCAGAACTGGACAGTCAGGTTATGGTTACCCTCAACGGCTTGGGGCACGGTTTTGAGGAGCTGTGCGCACCAGTACTTGTTGGGATCGACCGCAGTCACCTCCAGATGTAAGGAGTGCTGCTGCCCTGCGGGCAAGTCCGGGCTAATCTGAAGATTCATCCTGCCTAGGGCTGGTTTCTGGACAATAAGATTCCATCCCTGCCTGGTCGGATCTATCAGAGAGGCACCGGTGAGTGGTTTCTGTGCACTTGTCACCGGTGTGACCAGTTCGTTGGTACTTTTAGCACTTGGCAAATTTTTGTCAGCCGACTCAGGGTTGGGGCGTAGCTTGGTAAGCCCGATTCCACCGGCCACCGTAAGCACCAAAAGTACCACAAGGCCGCCCGGTTTAAGTATCACTTTCATACGATTACTAGCTCCTTAGAAACTTATGCCTTTTTATCGGGTAAATCTAAGCCGAAAATAAGGCAATGGCCATAAAATCATTGGGGACGGAATCAAATTCCCTACTGACGACAACGCTACTTTTAAGCGTGCTGGGGGCTAGCTGCCGCCGAAGTGAGCTGCCCCAGAGCACTCTGCCCTCTCCCCTTCCGACGCCCGACGAGGGGGTACCTCTGAGTCAGGTCACTTTGGCGGCGTTGCCGCGCGCCTCTGTTGCGACGGTGCCGCTTGTCCTTATTCCACGACCCAAGGAAGTCTCGTTGCGCGGCGGGGTGGGCTTTGCGCTGCGGCCCGAGACTCCTTTGGTGGTGTTGGGCAACCTGACGTCACAGGAGAAGCGTGCGCTGACAGCGCTGCAAGAGGCCCTCAAAGCACGGCTCGGACAGCCGCTCAAGGTGGTTTCTACGCCCACTCCCAACGCTATTACGCTGGGTGGCCCGAGGCACCCTGACACGCCCCTCAAGCCAGAAGGGTATCTGTTGACGGTGCGCAAAGACGGCGTACAGCTCTTTGGCTCCGATGCACGCGGGCTGTTCTGGGCTGTCCAGACCCTCCTTCAGCTCTTTACCAGCCCTACGGAGATTGCTAGTGCTTCGATTCGCGACTGGCCTACCCTCTCGCTGCGCGCGGTTCACCTCTTTCATGGGCATCGTGCGCTCCCGTTTCATCAGAAGCTGATAGAGCGTCTCTTGGCACCGCTGAAGCTCAATGCGCTCTTTCTACAAGTGGAGCAGGCACGCTGGGACGCCGACCCGAGTGTGGCACCGCCTTGGGCAGGAACGAAAGTGCAGCTTCGTGAAGAGATCGCCTTCGCACGGGAGCGCAATATGACGGTCTATCCACTGCTCCAGAGCCTTGGGCACATGGGCTGGCTACTGGGGCGAGGGAGCTACTCCCGCTTTGCCGAAGATCCTGCCACACCCTACACCCTTTGCCTCAACGACCCTGCGGCAGTTGCGTCTCTGGAGCGCTTCGTCGCCGAAGCCGACGACTTATTCCAGGCTCCCGCGTTTCATGTAGGGCTGGATGAAGTTGCTATGAAGGGGCGATTTCCCTACCGCTCCCGCCCGACTGCGGCTCCTGATCTCTTCTTAAAGGGGGTGCAGCACTGGCGGGATTTCTTCGCGGCACGGGGTAAGCCTATCTATGTTTGGGCGGACATGGCGCTCCATGCTCCTGAAGTCAATCCTTCGTTTGGAACGGCACCGCACGCTACCGATGCCGCCAAAATCCGCGCTGGAATTCCAAAGGACGTCATCCTTGCCGACTGGCAGTACGGAGAGCATGAGGGATTTCCCTCCTTGCGCCAGCTCAAGGGGGCGGGCTTTCCCAAGCTTGCCGCGGCGAGCTGGTACCGGCCTAAGAACATCCAGATGCTCAGTCGGGCGGCGGCGCAAGTGGGGGCGCAGGGGCTGATTCAGACCACGTGGTGCGGCTATGAATCCAGTGAGGACATCCTGAAAACCCAGGAAAAGCGTCAGTTCACGGCGATGGTGCTGGCCGCTGAGTACTTCTGGAACGGCGGTGGCCCCGCCCCAAGTGATCTACCTTTCTCCCCGGAAGCGGTTTTTAACGAACGGTGGGCATGAGCGTCGAATAGCATTGTGGCTGTGCTACAATAGCCCGATACTAAATGCTTGATACGCCTTCCCTCCTGCGACGAGTGCATTGGTGCTGTCGCCTATGCTGAGGTTTAGATGCCGGTTGATCGGTTGAGAGGAAATTGATAGGTGAAAAAGAAGTTCAGTTTTAGTTGGTTTTTGCTAATTATATCTTGTTTTTCTGGTTTGAGTCTCGTTGCTTTCTCAAAAGCGATTGATCCAACACAAGGTAAGAATCGTCCACAAAAGGGTGGACATCGGGTTCTAATGATTAGTGCTGGGGAGCCAGGATTGAAGTCCATTACATTTACGGCAGGAAATATTCCCTGTAAGGATAACAATGGGGTTTCTGTTGGAACTCCGCATTGGGAGAATCAGTCACCAGCTATTGTAAGACCCACTGCGGTCGTCAAAGGAGGAACTCTGACGACTAAACTTGTTTTTGAAATGCCTGAAATAGGGCCTGAATGGAAAGGAAAAGTTAAGATTCTGAATGTCAGATACTATGGAAGTAATGGTTCTCCAGGTTTTACATTATTAGACTATACACAGCCTACAGATACAATTACTATTTTCCCATCGGGAACAGAATCGGTATCATTCTCTATTGGGTCTTTTCCAAACATAGTACATAGAGGGGCGACTGTCGATATCCAATGCCAACTAATCGAGACACCTGATCCAGAGACTGGGAATCTACACCGTGATCCTATTGTTGAGGGAAATCCCAAGGTTTATGAAGTTTATGCAACACCGAATGCACCACAATCTACTCCGTGGCTAGGAGTACTCGATGATGCTTGTGAATGGGCGCATGGCGAGTCAGCAGAGGCTGGAGTATCACGTACTGTAACACTGCAACTTAACCAAGGTGGTGTTTTTAATTATGTATATTCTCCTCAGTTTCTGTCCAACTCTAGTTTCAAATTGAAAACATTTTTGGCAACGGGACGGCCAACTAGTGGTAACTGCGTGGATGTATCTGATTACCTTGCTATTGGTACTAATGCCCTAGGTCTTAATTTCTCAGTGAGGAAAATCTATTGCCAGAATGGATTCGGAACAAATGGAAATACATGGACTACGAATAGTTTACGACCTATTGGATGGTCAAATTTTATGAATATTAATTGGACTATGCACCAGATTGCACATCCTCCCGTTATAAATTCAGTGAAAGTGTATGACCCTACGGCTGCTTTGGAACTTGATACTCTTGGGAATACTTGGGCAAAGGCAGAATACGATTGGGATTTAGATACATATTGGCAGAATGGTGGAAATGGTCTTGTTTATTCGCCGAATCCGGCTGTTATGACTGATTCAGGAGCACTTTCTGTAAGTATTGTTGCTCAGTGAGGAAAAAATGAAACGACAAAATAATTCTTTATTGTCACTACTTTGGTTAGTATGTGGCGCTGATGCTATGGCACAAGATAATGGCAACGTAAATCCAATAGTGGTTTTGCCTGATAATACTGATTTTGTAGGTAAGTTTGTTGTTAAGGAAATATATCAGGCTACAGGAGGTAGTGTATCACTTGTAGGGGAAAGGGCTTCAGGTAATCCTGCTAAAATAGATATAGATATAGCTGTTTTATATCATAAAAAAGAAGCAGAGCGTATATATTCTGATTATTTACCAAGCTCACCCGATTTTTTTGAACGATCGTTCTCTGGGAAGAAATTTGGTGAGAAAATATTTACGACGAAAGTGGATGATGCTAATCATACATTTCGTAGAATCGTTGTTTTGGATGGTTTAAGCGTGGTGATGATTACTATGACGGGACAACCTGTTATGTCTGGAGGTCAGCCGGTTCGCATGCTGGATAATACGATACGAAAGCATGCTTTATATCAGGATGACACTTCTCTAATGGATAAGCTAATGATCCATATGCTGGAAAGACTAACGGTGCTCGGGGTGACGAGTAAGCCATCTAGCTCTGCTTCGAGTGCCGCCCGTCAGTATGTAACGATAAAGAAGCAGAATCCCCCCAAGTCTCGTAAGGTCGAGATCTCAGGTTAACTAAAACATGGAGGGCGTGCTACAATAGCCCCAGACTTATGTTAGACACGCCCTCTATCGCCTCCGTCTCCGATTTGACCGTGCGCTACGGTGCCAAGACCGTTCTGGAGCAGTTCTCTCTGGAGATTCCCGAGGGCTGTGTGGGGCTACTTGGGCCAAACGGGGCGGGCAAGACGACCCTGATCAAGACGCTGCTTGGGTTTGTGCCTCCCGCGTCGGGGCGGGCGCAGGTGCTGGGGCTCGATGTGGCAACTCAGGGCAAGAGCATCCGTCAGAAGATCGGGCTGATGCCGGAGCAGGACTGCCATATTCCGGGAATGAACGCTGTTACTTTCGTGGCCTACGCAGGGGAGCTTGCCGGGATGCCGCCCGAGCAGGCGATGCGCCGGGCGCATGAGGTACTGGAGTGGTGTAGCCTTGGGGAGGCGCGCTACCGCAATGTCGAAACCTACTCCACGGGCATGCGTCAGAGGGTGAAGCTCGCCCAGGCGCTAGTACACGGCCCGAGGCTCCTCTTTTTAGATGAACCCACCAACGGACTGGACCCGGCGGGGCGCGACGAGATGCTGGAGCTGGTGCGCGATGTGAGTCATGGCAAGGGGCTCTCGGTGGTGGTCTCGTCGCACTTATTGCCCGATATTGAGAAAACCTGCGACTCCGTGGTGGTGATGCGGCGCGGCGAAGTGGTGAAGCAGGGGCCGATTGCCGCGCTCAAGCAGACTAAAGGAGTCCAGTTCGATGTGGAGCTACGTCTCTTCTCCGATGGTTTTGTGAGCGCGATGGGCGCACGCGGGGCGAGCCTGGTGCATCAGCTTGGGAGCTCCTGCCGCTTTGATCTACCGGAGACGGAGACGCACCCCCACCGGCTGATCTTCGATGCCGCGATTGTCTCGGGTGCGCAGGTGCGCGGCTTCCGTCCTGCTGAGCGTAGCCTTGAGGATGTCTTTATGGAGGCAGTTTCCGAATGAGCACTGAAAACCCAGTAAGCCCAGCGAACCCGGTGAGCACGCCGCGCCTGATTGCGGATCGTACCTACCGAAACTACGACGGCCCCCTGCGCACGGTGCGTGCCGGGTGGTGGGTGATCGCACAGGCGGTGATCCGAACTAATATCAAGAAGGTCGGGTTCTGGATGCCCCTCCTGATGATTGTTCTGATCCACTTGTTCTTTGGGCTGTTTTTCTTCCTGAATCACAATGTTACCCGTGCCATTGGTGATATGAGCGGCGGAGGTGGAGGAGGGCGTGGCTTTGGGCGCGGACAGGGAGTGTTCACCTATGCCGCCTGCTGCTATCTGTGTGTCACCGAGAGCTGGCTCATGGTCTTTATCGAGGCGCTGATTATTGGAGCGGGCTGTATTGCGGCGGATAACCAGGCCAATGCCTTACTCGTCTATCTTTCGCGCCCGCTCTCCAAGCTAGACTATCTGGTAGGCAAGTGGTTTGGGGTGTTTTCGCTGCTCTGGTGCATCTCGGCCATTCCCACCCTCTTGATCTATATCTTTTTGCTGACGAGCTACTACGACGAAGGCTTCTGGACCCAGAACCCGTATCTTCTGCCCCGCCTATTTATGGCCACTCTGATTGCTCCGATGCTCAATGCGAGCCTGGTCGTGGGCTTCTCAGCGTGGTCTAAGAGTGGGCGGCAAGCGGGAGCATCCTTCGCGTCGTTCTACTTTATCCTGGGTGTTTTTACCCTGATCTCTGGAAATATCCTGGCGAAAAATGCCATGACCGAGATTGATAACGAGACCCCCGGTGCGAAGATGGCGCTCTCACGTGCGATGACGATCCGCGATGCCAGTGTTGGGGGCGTGACAGATGGGCTTACGATGAATCTGCTGCATGTGAAGCCACAGGATCATCCGTTCCAGTTCGCACCCCAGTCTCGTCGGCTCGTCCCGCCGCTGACCTGGCCGCTGGTGGCGCTCGGTGCCGCCTTTATTCTCCTGCCGTTGGCCGCCGCACACCGGAAAATCCGTGCCGTGGAGATTATCAGCGGATGATTTCCATGGAAGCGATCACAAGTGTCCGAGACCGGATTGTAGAAGGATTTCATCCCGACCGAATCATCTTATTTGGTTCGTATGCCTACGGTACTCCCCATGAAGACTCCGATGTCGATTTGCTTGTGGTTTTACCCTTCGAGGGTTCACCCCTCCGAGAACAAACTGCGATTCGTCTGGCGGTTCATAGTGGGTTTTCGATGGATGTTATTGTCTATACGCCGCAACAACTCCAGGAACGCTTGCGATTAGGCGATTCCTTTTTGCGTGAAATCACGGAGAAAGGCAAAATACTCTATGACACTACTCACTGAAGAATGGGTAGATAAAGCGGAAGGTGATCTTGCTACTGCTCTGCGTGAACGTCGCGCACGTAAGTCTCCCAACTACGACTCGGCATGTTTTCACACGCAACAGTGTGCCGAGAAATACTTAAAAGCTATTTTACAAGAAAATGGAATCTCTATTCCGAAAACACATGATCTCCAGCTTTTACTTAGTCTGATTAGCTCTTTAAATCCCTTCTGGGTTACGTTGATGCCGGAGTGCGCTTTGCTGACAAACTATGCTGTGAACTTTCGTTATCCAGGATCCTCCGCGACTCTTTTGGATGCTAAACAAGGACTGGTTGCTCTTGAACCCATCCGTGATCTTGCCCGGCGGGAGCTTAGTATATGAGCCAGCCTATGATTATTCTGGAGCGGGTGTCACGCTGGCACGGGCAGATTATTGGCCTGAATGATGTCTCTTTTCAGCTCCCCGCCGGGCTGACGGCGCTTCTTGGCCCGAACGGCGCCGGTAAATCCACACTTCTCAAGCTCATTACCGGGCAGCTTCGGCCCCACACCGGGCGTGTTCTCTCGCTGGGAATGGAGCCATTTGCCAACCCGACACTGGCGGCGCGGCTGGGCTACTGTCCTGAGATTGATAACTTCTATGAGGAGCTGACCGGGCGCGAGTTTGTGACTCTGCTGGCGGCGATGAACGGGATTCAGGGAGCGAGCGCGAAGGGAAAAGTTCAGGATGTGATGGAGCAGGTCGGGATGGCGGACCGGTGTGATAAGCGCATCGGGGGCTACTCGAAGGGCATGCGCCAGCGTATCAAAGTGGCGCAGGCGATTGTCCATGACCCAGATATTCTGATCCTAGACGAGCCGCTCAACGGTTTGGATCCCGTAGGGCGGCGTGAGCTCGTCGAGCTGATGCAGGGCTTCGCGGCGCGCGGCAAGTGTGTCTTGGTGTCCAGTCATATTCTCTACGAAGTGGAGCAAATCACGGATCGCATTCTAGTGATCTTTAAAGGCCGCGTTTTAGCGCAGGGCAACATCCACGACATTCGTGATCAGATTGATAAGCACCCGCACCACATTCGCCTGACCACGGATCGCCCTCGGGAACTGGCCGCGCTGTTGATCGCGCAGCCATTTGTGCTCTCGGCGCGTGTGGATCCCAAGAGCGAGAAGCTGATCGAGGTCGAGACCCACCAGCCGGATATTTTCTACGGCGCACTTCCCCAGCTTGCGCTATCGGGAGGCTTTTTCATCGAGCGCTTTCACTCCCCAGACAACAACCTGGAATCCGTGTTTCGTTATCTCGTCGGGGATGCCTAAATTGCCTTGCGAGCCGCCAGCAGATAGGCGGTCTCCGCGATACCGCCCAGCGTGAAGGCGAGCGAGGCAAGTGGGAGGGCGGGGAAGCGGGCGGCGATGCCCGCGATTAGTACGAGCACCTGCACACTCAGACCCAGCGCCATGCCCTTGTAGATCGCACCGGTGTGCTGGCGCGCCACCAAGACACCTCGCACTGAGGAGCTCAGTGCGGCGATCAGAGGCAGAAGTGCGCCCCAGAGAACTCCCTGGCGTATCAGGTGATGCAGATCCGTGGGGACGCCTAGGGCAGTGGCGTAGAGACCGCAGAGCGGGGTGAGGCTTAGGAGAAGTGCCCCCAGCGTGGTCAGCACTCCGACAATGCTAGCGAAGCGTGCGAGGGTCGCCTCAGGCATCGTGCCGCGCTTGAGCTGCGCCACCGTGATCTCCTGCACGGCGAAGCCCCAGCCACGCAGCAGCAAGAGCGCGGAGAAGACCACGGGCGCGGCGGCGAGGGTCTGGGTTGCAAACGGGAGACGGGCGATGGCGGCGCTGGTGAGTGGGCCGGTGGCCAGCGTGAGAAGTGTGGTCATTGCGAGGGGGGTATGAAACTTAGCGATCGCTTTTTGCGTCAGCGGCACATCGCCTTTTTCGTGGGCGGTGGGTAGAGTGCGGATCACCGCGCGGGCGAAGCTACTGGCGGAGAGGGCTTCGGCGAGCACCCCAACCATGATCGCAACCGCCGCTGTCGCCGCGCCTGAGAGCTTACCCCAGGCCACCAGCGCGAGAGCGGGCAGGATCACAGCGGCCAGGCGAATCGCGGTGCCATACGTGACGAGCGCAGTACGTCCCTGGCGGACGAGAACGCCTTGATGGAACCGTCGCCAGGCAATCGCGCCGCTCCAAAGTAGCATGAGCTGGAGTGGCAGGCGGCTGGCCTCTACAATCGGGGGGGGCTGACCCAGCAGGCTCAGGCAGATAAAATCGAGGAGCGGGGTGAAGGCAATAGCAGCGGTGAGTAGCGTGCACCAGAGCGCGAGGCGCAGCATAAACGTGCGGAGGGCAAGAAACGTATCGGTGTTCTTCACGAGCGCTGTTGCCGTGGCGAGCAGCATGATCACCGGGCTCTCGATCAAAAGCGAGAGCTGCATGGTGAGGCCCCACGCCGCAAGATTCGTGGGGATCTCCGGGAGCCGCCCAATAGCCCACTGCACCGAGGGACCCTCCAGCATCATGAGCTCAAAGCTCAGGGCGAGGGGGAGGTAGAGACGTAAAAGAGGAAACACGAGGCTCATTGTACCGTATGTAAGTTATTAGTAGTTGTTGTTAATTGACAGAATTGAATGCACGACGTATAATATTAAGATCGCCGCTTGTGCCTGTTTGGTGACGGCGGCATTTTTAATGTTTATAGAGGATTTTGAGGCGTAGACTGTGGAGAAGGTACGGATTGGCCTAGTTAGCCTGGGCTGTCCAAAAAATCTGGTGGACTCTGAGGAGCTCCTGGGAGCTCTGACGGAGGGCGGACGAGGACAACTTGTAGATGGGGATGCTGCTGCCGATGTGGTAGTGGTTAATACCTGTGCCTTCATTGAGAGCGCGAAGCGGGAGAGTCTGGCGGCGATTCGGGCGGCACTGGCGCGCAAGGAGCGTGGCGAGATCTCGAAAGTGGTGGTGGCAGGCTGCCTCGCACAGCGCTACGCGGAGACCCTAGCCCGCGACCTCCCGGATGTCGACGGGCTCTTTGGGATCCAGAGCGCCACGCAGATCGCAGATGTGGTCTTTGCGCGGCGCGGGGCCTTGGTGCTTCCTGTGCTTGGGAATAATTTTGTCCAGCCAATTACGGAGAAGTATCCCCTGATCCCCCCTTCACGTGTGCGGGCAACCGCGCCCTGGACGGCTTATCTAAAGATCTCCGAGGGCTGTGATCATGCCTGTACCTTCTGCTCCATTCCCAGTTTTCGTGGGAAGCACCGCTCCAAGCCCCTGGAGCGCATTGTCACCGAGGCGAAGCGCCTGGTAGACAGTGGTGCCATCGAGCTGAATCTGATCGCACAGGACACCACAGCCTACGGGATGGATCTCTACAAAGAGCTGGCCTTGCCGCGCTTACTGACTGAGCTTGGCAAGATCGTGGGCCTCAAGTGGGTGCGCTTGCTCTACTGCTACCCTACAATGATGACCGACCGGCTGATTCAGACCATGGCGGATACTCCCAATGTCGCACACTACGTGGATATCCCCTTGCAGCACGGCGATGATGGAATGTTAAAACGGATGAAACGCGGAGGGTCGGTTTCCTCGTACTATCGTCTGTTAGAGCGTTTGAGGACGGCTATGCCTGATATCGCCGTTCGAACAACCTTTCTGGTGGGCTTTCCGGGGGAGGATGCGGCAGCGTTTGAGCACCTGAGCGCGTTTGTCCGGGAAGCACGCTTTGATCGCCTAGGGGTTTTTGAGTACAGCCCAGAAGAGGGCACCCCTGGTTTTGAGCTACGTCCTCGTGTGCCGGAGCGCATTGCTCGGCAGCGGCGGCGTGCGCTCATGGCATTGCAGCAGCCGATCTCTCTGGCAGCCAATCAGGCGCTGGTGGGACGGGAGCTGGACGTTCTCGTGGAGGGGCAGGAAGGGGAAGCGCTCGTTGCGCGTTCCTGGAGAGATGCCCCGGAGATTGATGGGACGGTGCGGGTGAGGGGAGCGAAAGCCGAGCTGGGAAGCTGGCTACGTGTCCGTATCACTGCTGCCGAGCCCTATGACTTAATTGCGGAAGTTTCTGGAGGATAACGTTGGCTACGAAGAAAATGCCCACGGCCAATAAGGTCGCGGTCGCGGTGCGTCCGCTCACGGAGATGGAGCGGGATAACCTGCTTGCGGATATCTACCTTTCTGATCTGGTATACGATGCGCTTCTAGAGCGCGGTGAGGCATCTAAGGTTGCCGATCTCGCGCAGGAGATCAATCACCCCCATATTGGGTTTGCGCTGGTGCGCGGTGCTCTGGATCGAGATGCTCACGAAGCGCCCTCGCGCTTTGTTCTCATGGCTCGCCTCTGGAACCTGAAGGCACGCTACATGGACACGACACGCTCGTTGGAGCGCAACCTGATGGACGTGATCCGCCTGGCGGGTAAGCCACTTTCCACTGCGCAGCTTGCCACCGAGCTCTCCGTCATCTACGATCGTCCGTCGGAGGTCTACTTTGGTCTATTGAGTAAGGTGCTCTCTAATAAAAACCTCTACTTTAAAGGCCCCGGAAGCTCCTACGGCCTGGCCGAGTGGCTCCCTTTAGTGGATTCTGAGGACCTCACGGAGGTCGCGCTGGACAATAAGATCAAACCCGAGGCTCTTGCTCCTTTTAAGGCACTCTCCGCGAAAGTGGGCTGGTCTAAGACTACCTATGGGGAGGCTAGCTACAAGACTGTCGCAGCACTGAAGGGACGTCCTGTCTCCCACCGGCTCCTGGGGGTTCTTGCCTGGTCTGAGCTGGGGGCGAGCTACGATCCCCGTGCGCACCTAGCCGCCTGTCTGAGCGAGAGCCGCCTAGTATGGCTGAGGGCGGAGAAGGGCAAGGGGCGCTGGATCACGCGTGAGACCGCCGAGAAGCTAGAGCGTCTGCTGGCCGATCGTGTGACCTTGTTGACCGAGGAAGTCGAGGAGGCGCCCGCTCCTGTGCCGGTGCCCGTGGTAGTGACTGTTGCTGAGCCTGTGGTGGAGCTGGAAGTCATTGCTGAGCCTGTGGTGGTAGTGCCAGAGCCGGAGCCCGTAGTCGAGGACACCGTCAAGCCACTGTCCGTCTCCGACGAAGACCTAGCGGCGATCTTTACCGTACTAGGTGAGCGTGGCGTGCCTGTTGAAGTGGCTGAGCTGCTCGCCCTTCAGTACGAAGTCGTGCCGGGAGATCCCTCTTTTAAGAATGATCTTGCTCTGCTTGATGTGGCGCTTCAGGCGGATGCCCGCTTTGTTCATGTCGGGGCCGGTCGCTTCCGAGAGGCTGATTCTCTGCCTCCCTTTGTCTTTGATCTACCCGAGTTTCTGGCATTCCCTGATCTCCAGTTTGTCTCCATGGACGGCGAGATTATGGATGAAGAGATCGAGGATGAGGGATTTGCGGGGAGCTTGCGTCAGGACTTGCTTCTGCCGCTCGCTCAAGATGCGGGCGATGATGAAGAGAACTACACGGGTGGCTCTCTCGAAGACTCGTCCCGTGTGACACTGGTCGTGAAGGCGCATCATAAAGAGATCGGGACTTTTCCTCTGTGCCAGCTACCCGATGATTTCTTCCCCAGTGATGCACCCGTTGTGGAAGTGACTCTTCGCGAGGAAGACGGCACCACGCACGAAATTATCGTTAATAACGAGCGCCGCCTTGCCTTCAACTTCTTCTCTCTCTACGAGAAGATTGTCGCTGACTCTGGCGGTTGCTTCCAGTTGGCCAGCACCCCACGCTCCTACGAGTTTCGTGTGGAGGTTCTGGAGGAGACGGATCCCCAGGTCTATCTCAGCCAGGAGCGCTATGCAGAGCTTCTCAGTGCGCGTGAGCAGGCCGAGGAATCTGGAGATGTAGCGACATTTGATATTGTCTGTGAGCTACTTGGGGAGTATCCCCGAGGCCTTGACTTTGTTCAGCTTCTGACGGAAGTGAATGTCGTGCGGCGGGTGACCCGCCGGAAGCTGGCCTCGATCCTCTCGAACTACTTCTGCTTCGTGCAGAAGGCAGGGACAGGACAGTGGCGCTTCGATACCAAAAAACGAGATATGGGGACAGATCGTACCAAGCGCAAGTACCTAAAACGTTAAGCGGGTAAACATAAGGGGGTAGATCATGGGACGGCCACGCAGACGCAGAAAAGGCGGCTTCCGCCTCTGGATCAGCCGGTTCGGTGCCTTTTTGGGGATTCTCTCCGCGTTGATTCTAACGGCACTAATCTCCGGTTTGCTCTGGGCAGGGGGGCGTGTGCAGTTGGCTACGGTAGGGATGCCCGATGCCACCGCGCTGAACCAGGAGACAGCGGGAGGAATCACCCAGGTCTACTCCACAGATAAAGTCTTGCTCGGCGAGATCTACTCCCGCTTTCAGGAGCGGGAGGATCTTGTCAATATTCCGCAGACTCTGCGCGATGCGACGATCTCCATCGAGGATCAGCGCTTCTATTCCCATCCCGGAATTGATCTTCGTGGAATTGCCCGAGCCCTCTACAAAAATGCGTCTGGAGCTCGCCGTGGGGAGGGAGCCTCTACCCTGACCCAGCAGCTCGTTCGAAACGTCATCCTGCGCAATCGTGAAAAGACGGAGCGACGCAAGCTCCAAGAGGCACTTCTTGCCTACCAGGTTGAGCGGAGCATGACCAAGGATCAGATCCTGGAGCGCTACCTTAACGAAGTGAACTACGGTGGTCAGATCTATGGGGTCAAGATGGCGGCCAAGCTCTACTTTGGCAAGGCGCTCAAAGACATCACTCTTTCCGAAGCAGCTCTCGTTGCAGGGCTGGTGCAGATCCCTAAAAATACCTACCCTTTTCGCCGCCTTCCTGCTGCACTGGAGCGCCGTAATACGGTTTTGGGAAAGATGTTGGAGCTCAAAAAAATTACCCGGGCACAGTACGATCAGGCACGTGCGGAGAAGATTAAGATCCAGCCCAATGAGCCCCGGGTTGTCTCCGAGGAGTACAAAGCCCCTCACTTTGTGCGCTATGTTCTTCGGCAGCTGATCGCGCGCCATGGGCCGGAGGTGGTCTTGCAAGGGGGCTTGAAGATCTACACGACGCTCAACTGGGAGATGCAGCAGCGCGCCGATGAGATTCTGCGTGCCGGAATCCGTGGCGAGCGTGGACGGCAGGTGACCGAGGGAGCGCTGGTCTGCCTGGAGCCGCACACCGGCTGGATCCGTGCAATGGCAGGTGGGGTGAACGAAAAGAGCCTCTATAACTTCGCTACCCAAGGAGGGCGGCAACCGGGCTCGTCTTTTAAACCCGTTGTCTATGCCGCCGCTTTCAATACGGGAAAATATGGCCCCGATACCGAGATGATTGACCGTCCCCTCAAGCTGGGGCGTAAGGTCTGGCCCCGTAACTATGGCGGTAAAGGGGGGCATGGCGGTAGCTATAGCATTGAGGACGCCGTTGCGCAGTCGCTCAATACGATTCCCGCACAGCTCATCCAGCGTGTGGGTTGGTCTGCCGTGGTGGATCTTGCCAAGAAGATGGGGGTCAAGTCTAAGATGCCCTCCAACGACTTGAGTATCTGTTTGGGAACCTCACTGGTCACTCCCCTGGAGATGGCTAGCGTTTTTTCGACGTTTGCCAATGGGGGGGATCATGCTAGCCCGATTGCGATCCGTCTGGTTTTAGACGGAAAGAAAAATGTTCTGGAGCGCAACGAGCCCCGGATCGCCAAAGCAGTGCTTCGTGAGTCCGCTGCCGCTAATATTGGCCGCTGTCTGGAAGCCGTGGTGAAGCGTGGTACCGCAAAGGCCGCCAATGTGGTTGAAGGGGCACGAGGTAAGACGGGAACGACCACAGATAACCGAGATACCTGGTTTGTTGGGTACACCAAGGAGCTAGTGACGGCGGTCTGGGCGTGCAATCGTGAGGTCAAGCCCAAGCTTGATAAACAAGGTAAGGCTGTTCTTGATAAGAAGACTGGCAAGCCAGAGATGAGCCAGCGCTATCTGGTGATGGACAGCGATGCCACGGGCGGGCATGTCTGCGCGCCGATTTGGGGGCGCTACATGCAGGCCGCCGTACCCATCCAGCAGCGCGCCGGACTGGAGCCCATTGCGCTCCCAGAAGACCGACAAAAACAGCTTGCTGAGGCTGCCAAGGCCCCTCCCACCCCTCGCCCAGATCGGACAAACGACGACGGCGAGATGGTCGTGGTGATGTGCGAGGAGAGCAGCAAGCGCGCCACGGCGTTTTGCCCCGATGTGGTTGAGAAGACCTTTTCCCAAGGGACAAAGATCGCTACCTGTGGGTTGCACAAGACGCCTGATGCTGCACTCAAGCCTGGTGAGTCAACAGAGCCGACGCCCAGTCCCACCCCGCGCCGTCGGCGACGGCGCGATCTCGCTCGTGAAGAGGAGCAACGCAGTGAGCTCGAGAGACTGCGCCGGGAGCGTGAAGCCGAGCGGGGGACGACCGACGAAACACAAGCACCACGTGAAGCTGCCGCAAGTGAAATCGAAGTGCTGATCTGCTCCGAGAGTAGCAAGCGCGCGACTGATTACTGCCCTGAGAAGGTGACACGACGCTTCCCGGCAGGCATCACTATCCGTACCTGCACGCTGCACCGGGCGCGACCGGGTGAAGAGGGGCGCTAGCCATGTCTAGGCGACGTTACTTCACACCTTTACCCACACCAAGCCAGCCCAGCGAAGAGATCAGCATGGGGCGTATTGTGCTGGTTGCTGTTGTGCTGACGGTGTTTTATTCCGTACTGGCGGGTCGGCTCTGGCTCCTTCAGATCGTTCGCGGCGACGATTACCGGGACAAAGCGCTCCTGAATCGGAGCCAGAGAGTGCAGACGACAGCACCTCGTGGGATCATTGTGGATCGTAAGGGGCAACCTCTGGTGACCAATGCTACCCAGTTTGCGGTCTATCTGCACCCTGATGAAGTCTTTAGCCTGGCCGCTCTCCTGAAGATTGTGGATCCCCCAAAAATAGAAACACCGGGAAAAGTCGAAAAAATAAAATCGCTGAAGCCTAAAAAACCTCGTCTACCCACGCCGAAAGAGCGTGAGGCAACGCGTAAAGTTCAGGAATATCTGGACCGTGTCGCTGACCTTGTTGAAATCCCACGCCCCGAGCTTAATGAGAAGATTCGAACGAAGCGGGGAGGGAAAAACGTCCTGATTCCTATTCGCGAAAATATTGATCGTCGCCTGATGGCACGTCTCTACGAGCGCCAGGATGATCTGCCAGGGATTTCAGTTCAGGTCATTCCGATCCGTTCCTATCCCCGTCTGAAACGCGCGACCCATATCCTGGGATACACGGGCCCCGTGAGTGCGGAAGAACTCAAATCTCCCAGCATTATGGCCTACCCTCTGGATAAAAAGTACCGGGGAGGCGATTGGATTGGCAAGCAAGGACTAGAGAAAGAGTACGATCAGTACCTGCGCGGGACGCTGGGTTACGAAGCCTTTGAGGTAGATGGTCGCGGGCGGCGGCGTAAAGAGCTAACGAAAGAACCGGCTAAGTCCGGTGCGAACCTAGTCTTGTCTCTGGATGCTCAGGTTCAAGAGGTGGCGGAGAAGGCGCTCGCAGGACGACCTGGAGCCGTTGTCGCACTCGATCCGCGCAGTGGCCGGATTCTGGCACTCGCAAGCGCACCAACCTACGACCTGACTCTCTGGACTCATCCCCGGACAAACGCCGATGTGGCTCAGATGCAGGAGGGAGGGGCGGAGCTCAACCGTGCAACCTCTAAGTATCCTCCCGGCTCGACTTTTAAGATCGTCACCATGACCGCCGGGCTTGCATCGCACCGGCTTCCCAGCGGGGCCAACTGCCCCGGGTATATCATGATGGGGAAAAAAAAGAAGAAGTGTATGGGCACTCACGGAGGGATTGACTCTCTCTCCGCCTT
The DNA here is from genome assembly GCA_031387365.1 of Armatimonas sp. GTDB lineage: Bacteria > Armatimonadota > Armatimonadia > Armatimonadales > Armatimonadaceae > Armatimonas. The sequence continues at coordinate 21,557 of JANNDD010000427.1, forward strand.
CGCCCAGTCCTGTAATGTATTCTTCTATCAAGCAGGTTTGCAGATTGGGGACGAGGTTCTATCCGACTGGGCGCACCGGTTTGGGCTGGGGAGTAAGACAGGAATTGACCTGCCTAGCGAGAAGCAGGGGACGGTTCCGTCGAAGAAGTGGGCCCGTGAGAAGAGAGATCGAGGCTGGTGGCGCGGCGATCTTGCCGATATGGCTATCGGCCAGGGCTTCGATGAGGCAACTCCGCTCCAGATGGCCGTCGTCGCTGCGACCGTCGGCAACGGGGGGACGATCTGGAAGCCCAAGCTTGTGGAGAAAATTGTTGATAGCGACGATCCAAATAAAGTGCTCTTTGACAATAAGCCCGAGCGTGTCGGTGAGCTGGGGCTGGATCAGAGCAGCCTTCGACAGCTTCAGACCGCAATGCGCGCGGTTGTGGAGCGCGGAAACGGAACCAGTAGGGCAGCAGCCATCCCCGGAATCACCGTGGCGGGCAAGAGTGGCACTGCCGAGACAGGTTTCCCCGGAAAGGCACATGGATGGTTTACCTGCTACGCCGCCCGGCCCGGCGAGGAGTCTCGCATCGCGGTTTGTGTTCTGTTGGAAGCGACCAAGCCCGGCGATAACTTCCACGGAGGAGGAGTCTGTGCACCCATCGCACGCGCGGTGATTGAGGCGTATTACAACGGCGTTCCCACCTCGACTCCGAAAGAAGACGAGCGACTGACCCGTCGTGGACGCCGCCGATGATTCCTGAGGCCGAAGATGATTCCTGAGCTGGTTCGCCGCGACCCGACCCTCACTCCCTACACCAAGGTGATCCAGGCACGTCTGGCGCACTACCACGCGCTCCTGGAGCAGCTCGGAGCGCTGCGAGGATCTATTAGTCAGGGACACCACTACTTTGGATTCACACGCACCCCTGATGGCTTCGTGACCTACCGCGAGTGGGCTCCGGCAGCTAAGAGTCTACACCTAGTAGGGGATTTTAATGGCTGGGATCGCCGCGCAACGCCGCTCACGCGCGATGTGCACGGAACCTGGCAGGTGACTCTTGCGGGGAGCGTACTGCCTCCAGGAAGTCGTGTGAAGGTGCATGTTCACGGCGCCGATGACAGCCGTCTGGATCGCATCCCCGCCTATATTCGCCGCGCGGTGCAGGACCCTAAAACGAAAGACTTTTGTGGAGAGGTCTGGTTTGCGCCTCCTTCCTTCCCTCCCTCTCTTTCCCTCCCTCCCCCTTTTAAGGGCGGAGCCCCGACGGGGCTGCGCATCTACGAGGCACATGTGGGGATGGCACAGGAAGACGCCAAAGTGGGGACATTTGCTGAGTTCACGGACAATGTCCTTCCTCGGATCGCCGCGCTGGGCTACGATACCGTGCAGCTCATGGCGATTCAAGAGCATCCCTACTACGGCTCGTTTGGCTACCATGTGAGTAGCTTCTACGGTGTCTCCAGCCGCTTTGGCACCCCGGATGAGCTACGGGCACTGATTCAGACAGCTCACACACTGGGGCTTCGTGTGCTGATGGATCTGGTGCATAGCCACGCTGTCAAGAATATTCTGGAGGGCCTGAGCCGCTTTGATGGAACCGAGTGGCAGTACTTCCACGACGGGCCACGTGGCTACCACAGCGGCTGGGACTCGCGCTGCTTTGACTACAGCAAGCTCGAAGTGCTGCGCTTCTTGCTCTCCAATATCTGCTACTGGCTGGAGGAGTATGGCTTCGATGGCTTCCGATTTGATGGGGTCACCAGCATGCTCTACCACGACCATGGCATTCGTGACTTTAACGGCTACCCGGACTACTTCAGCGCCAATGTTGACGACGACGCGCTTTGCTACCTTCAGCTTGCCAATGCCCTCGCGCAGGAGATTCAGCCTGAGGTAATTACAGTTGCGGAGGATGTCTCCGGGATGCCCGGGCTCTGTCGGCCCGTGACCGAGGGCGGGGTAGGTTTTGGCTATCGGCTCTCAATGGGCGTCCCTGATTTCTGGATCAAGCTCACCAAAGACACTCCGGATGAGGCTTGGTCGGTGGGGCAGCTCTGGGGGACACTGACCAACCGGCGCTGGGATGAGAAGCATATTGGCTACGCCGAGAGCCACGACCAGTCCATTGTGGGAGATCAGACTCTTGCCTTTCGGCTGATGGGGCCGCAGATGTACACGGAGATGGCGATTGGCCGCGAGAGCTTGGTTGTAGACCGGGGGATGGCGCTCCACAAGCTGATTCGCCTGCTCACCTACACGCTCGCGGGCGAGGGCTGGCTGGGCTTTATCGGCAATGAGTTCGGGCACCCGGAGTGGGTGGACTTCCCCCGCGCGGGCAACGACTGGAGCTACACCTACGCACGCCGTCAGTGGTCACTCGCTGACAGCCCGTTTCTGCGCTACGCACTGCTGAAGGCTTTTGACACCGCCTTGATGCACCTCCCGCAGCCCATGGAGCCACCTGAGCTACTGGCTCTTCACGAAGACAACCATCTACTGATCTACCAGAGCGCGGACTTGGTGATAGCGGTGAACCTGCACCCAACGCGGAGCCTCTCCGCACTACGGATTCCGATTCCTGAGGCCACCGATTACCGCCTCTTGCTAGACACGGATCGCGCTGAGTTCGGCGGTCAAGGACGGATCGTCGCCGACAGCCGCTTTATCTGGGAGCCGGTGGCGGTGGGGGAAGTGGGGCAGAGTGTCCAAGTCTATCTGCCTAGTCGGTGCGCACTGATCCTCACAAAAACAGAAAAACCAGTCGCCTAAGCGACTGGCCTGAAGTGCACCCGGCAGGACTCGAACCTGCGACCTTCTGGACCGCAACCAGATGCTCTAATCCGCTGAGCTACGAGTGCAACGGGAGGTATTGTATCACGCCTACCCTCCCTGTCAAGGAAAAAACGGCATTCATGTCGAACTTGCGAGGTATGTCTGAACTGCGTCTTCTTACTTCCGCTGACTACCTGGCTCATCGCCAGCTCATGAGCCATGCCTTTGGCCGAGGAGGGGTGGTCGAGCCCCCTGCGGAGCCTAAAGAGCCTTCAAAGGAGACGATAGGGATCTTTGAGGGAGAGGAACTCTGCTCCGCTCTGACGACCTGTCCGTTTAATATCTACTGGCCAGGAGCTGTTATGGGTGAGCTGGCGATGGGAGGCATTGCGGGTGTGGCTACCCATGCCGAGGCGCGAGGGCAGGGGCACGTGGACCGGTTGCTCTGTGAGTCGCTGGTGCGGATGCGTGAGGCGGGGCAGCTTGTCTCCGCGCTCTATCCGTTCTCCTTTAGCTTCTACGGGCACTACGGCTGGGGCTGGGTGGGCGAGAAGTACGAGGTCACTCTGCCACTGCGCGAGCTTCCCGCGAGTAAGCGCCAGGCAAAGCGTCTCTTCGCTGAGGCGGCAGCCCCGCAGCTCGCCGAGGTCTATCAGAGCGCTGCCTCACGCTACCGAGGGGCATTTACGGCAGGCTCACGCAATTTCCCCGGCCTCCTTGCCGCCGATGATAAGCGACTGACCTATGCCTACGCTACCGAGGGAGGTTACTTGCTCTGGCGCTACCCGTCGGGCGATGGGGCGGGGGAGTTGCGTGAGTATATCGCCGCCACGCCCGAGAGTGAGAGGGCGCTGCTGGCCCTTCTGCGGGATCTTGGGGTGCAGACCAAGCGAGGAGCCGTGGTGCTTCCGGCAGACACGACACTGCTCTGTCACAGTATGCACTGGGATATAGAGCTGAAGATGCAGCCTGTCTTCATGGGCCGTGTGGTGGATGTGGCCGCCGCGCTGGCCGCTCTGCAAACCGCACAGCCCGATTGCGGCTTCACACTCGCGGTCACGGACTCGCACGCGGAGTGGAACACGGGTGTCTGGAAAGTGAGTGTTGAGGGGGGGAGAGTGAGCGCATCACCAACGACGCAGACAGCGCAGCTTACTTTTGATATTCAGAGCTTCTCGCAGGCGTTCTGGGGAAGCCCTGGGCTGGAGCGCTTGCGCCGCGCGGGCCGTGTTACCGTACACGATGAGGGCGCATTTACGCAGCTCTCGGCCCTACTTCCCCCCACTCCTGTGATGTGCTGGAACCATTTTTAGGCACTTTTAAACACGCAGGGGCAGATCGAGCGGTGCACCAGCGGCGGGTTTGAAGCGAGCGGTGCGAAAGTGCAGCGCCCGCAAGTTGACCCGGATAATCTGGGGGAAGATGCCTAGGGCATCACGGGCCATCAGAGCATAGTCGTGTGCATCGTCGAGTGCCTCGAACAGGAAGACAAAGTCCTCTGCCGATGCCTCGTCATGGTGGACGACCAGCTCATCCTGGTCCTTGCCCTTGCGCCGCAAGCGCAGACAGAGCGCTGTGCTCGGGAACACGGCATCTAGCTCGTCGGTGGACTCGTGGCGAGGATCGTCAAAACGCTGCATACATTCTTTCGGGATTCACGGAATTCAGAGGTTTGGACTCATCAGGGGCTGGGAGTTTATGCCCATGACGGGAGTTCTTGGCTGATAACGTGGGCTTTGTTCACTGCGTGCCCCAAACTCATTGCGCTGTCGCATCTGGTTACTGGCAACGCGTACCTGGTAGCGGAGCTGCTCAAAGTTTTCCAGCATCGCCGCATCAGGATGGGGGGGCGCGGCAAAAAACGACTCCGGGAGCTTTGGAATCGGGGCCAAGGCAGCAGATGGCTGAAACTGTGGCGGCGAGAGTGGGCCTAGAGTGAGCGTGTTGCTCGAAGGTAGGGGTGCTGAAAACGGGCTCAGAGCGGGTGGGGAAGAGTGCCCTGAGGAAGCTGAAGCTACCGCCGGGTCTGGTTTAGGGGGAGTGAGCGCAATTGCCAGGCCGATCAGCAGAACGGAGCCCACGGCAACAATAGGCCCCCCCACCTGAACCAGTGGGGATGTCCACCAGGGGTCGCAGTTGACACAGCGCCCGTCGTTGCCACGTCGGCGACCACACGCTGTGCACCAGCCAGAAACAAAAGTATTGGTGTTCACTCTGCCCCAGTTTACTACCAGGTTATAGGACTTGTCAACGATGCAGAAAACGCTAAAATAGATCCATGCGCTTTCTCTTGCTCTCGGATGTCCACTGTCAGTGGCGTAACTTCGATCCCGCTCACTACCCACCCGTAGATGCTATCCTCTGCGCCGGTGACATCACGGACACAGGTAGGCCGGGGCAGGAGCACTTTTTCGAGAGTCGGGCATGGGTTTCTGGGCAGGCGAGACACGCGCCGTTTTACTGGATTCCCGGCAATCACGACCTGGATTTTAATGGCACCGAGTATGCTGATATTCTCAATACACTCTGCGTTCTTGATAAAACTATCGCGCTGGGCCCGTTTCGCCTGCACGGTGTGAGCTGCTCGCCGTGCTACAACGCGCCGCAACTCGCTCGCTACTGGGACTTCATGACGGCAGATCCTGAAGTGGAGCGCGCTGCCTACGCCTTCGAGCCCGTGGACATCGTGCTCTCGCATAGCCCGCCGCACGGCCTGTGTGATGCGAGCTGGGATCGCTTCAGCGGCGACACGCATCTGGGCTCAAGGGAGCTGACCAACTATATCGTCGCAAAGGAACCCAAGCTCGTGGTCTGTGGTCACATCCACGAAGCCGCCGGGGAGCGTACACTCGGTGCGACACGCGTCATCAATACCGCGCAGCACTGGACGGTAGTAGAGCTTCTGCCGCTGCAATCGCCCGATTGATAAACGGCGTCTCGATTCCATGTTTCTCACAGAGCCGCTTCGCTCCTCGCAGACGCTCGTTTGGCTCCAGTTTGCGTCCCGGATTGCGTGCGACGCGTGCGCACGTGTCGGCGATGGCTTTATTCTGGAAACGGTGGAGGAGAGAGGGAGTGATGTCGGGAAGCTCCACTTGCGACTCACTCTGGATTCCAGCGTTCACCTCGTCCCAGAAGCCCCGAAGCTCATGGAGTATTTGGGGGTCCGCGGCAGCCTGGTCAATCGTGGTATAGCCACGCTCCAGACCAAGGCAAGCGATGAGAAAGTGCCCGCCGTTGTGTAGATAGAGCTTTTGATCTGCCACATGATGCCCGTCAAAGAAATGAAAAGGAAAGAGTGTGGAGGGAGGCGGGGTGGGTCCTTGCCAACGATCGGGGTAGCTCAGTCTTCCGTGTGGTTCCGTGATGAGTGTTAAGTCACCGGGGCGGGCTGGGGGAACCATTCGATCCACAACCGTAGAGATAAAACGAACCCGCTCATGATGGTAGTGGTTGACAGTCGTAACGGACAAAGGCAGAGCATTGAGGGTTGCCATCGAAAGTTGTAGATCTGCCAAGAGACCGTTTTCACAGACAAGCACATTGAGACAGGGCTGGGATTTTCTACGTCGCCGAAGTCCTTGTGCTAGCACTGGCCCGACAGCGGTGAGGTTGTCGTAGCCGACAGCAGAGGCGGCGAAGTCACATGTGGTGATCGCTTGGGCGATAGCTTTCGTGTCGCTGGCATGGAGGGCGCGGAAGTTGTTGATGGTGAGGGTCTGCTCGCTCTCGTTGTCCACCAGCTTCAGCGTGTAGGATTTCTGGGCGTTGAGCGCATCAACAAGCGCGGCATCGGTGTCCACGAAGACGGTCTCGTAGCCTGCTTCTTGCCAGAGCTGACCGAGCAGACCGCGACCAATTGCGCCCGCACCGAACTGAACTACACTTGGCATGAGGCATAATAGCACATGAGCATTGCAATTATTGGCGGAACGGGCGTCGGGCAGTTTCCGCTAGACGGCACGCCAGAGCGGGTTTTGGTGAGCACGCGCTGGGGTGACGCCGAAGTGGTGCGGGGCGTGCTGTCGGGCAAGACGGTGTATTTTCTGGCGCGACATGGTGGGGGGCACCGGCTGCCGCCGCACAGGATCAACTTCCGCGCCAATATCGCTGCACTAGCGGAACTAGACGTCAAAGCCGTGTTTGCGACCACGGCGGTGGGGAGCCTGCGCGCGGACTGGAGCCCGGGGACACTGGTGATTCTCGATGACCTGATTGACTTCTGCCTGACACGCACGGGCAAGACGTTCTTTGACGAGACGCCCGTACACACCGATATGACGCGGCCCTACTCGGAGCCACTGCGCCAGGCGCTACTCGCCGTGGGGGAAGAGGTTCGCGATGGGGGGACGTATCTGTGCGCCGATGGGCCGCGCTACGAGACGTCGGCCGAAGTGCGGCTTTTTGCATCGTGGGGGGCGCACGTGGTGGGCATGACCGGAATCCCTGAGGCAACCCTAGCCCGCGAGGCCGGGCTGCACTACGCGGGGATCTCGCTGGTCACCAACCTGGGGGCAGGAATCGGGGAGGGGGAGATCAGCCACATGGGCGTGGAAGCCGTCATGGCCGAGACGGGCGTCCGCCTGCGCCGCCTGCTGATCGGTGCGATTGCCCGGCTGGACAGCGAGAGCCTTCCCGTTATTGGCTCTGGATCAGTGCTTGTGCTTTAGCCTGAGCAACCCCATCCTCACCGGGCTCCAAGGGAAGTTGCGAATTCAGGATACAGGCGGCGAAGTGCTCGACCTCTAGCTGAAACTGGTCGGTGTGCTCGAAAAAGAACGCCTCTTCTGTGTCGGAGTTGTTGGCGCGGACGAGCACGCGCACGCCGCTCTCGCCCACTTGAAACGCCCGCTCCACAGTAATACTTCCCTCACGCCCGACTAGCTCGTAGCGGCTGGTGAACGCCTGGTCAAAGCCGCCCATCAGGCTCGCCGTACGGTTACCCGGAAACGTGAGAAGCGCCGCCGTGTGACTATCTACGCCCGATGTAGGATCGGTAATGGCAATGGCTTTTGCTGCCGTTGGCTCACTCTCTAGCAGCCAGCGGGCGGCGTTGAGCGGGTAGACCCCCACATCAAGAAACGCACCGCCGCCCTGTGCCATACTCCAGCGGATGCCCGCCGGGTCCGGTGTGGCGGGGTACGTGAAGATTCCGCGAAAGTGCACGGGCTCGCCGATTGCGCCGCTGTGAAGCACCTCGAATACTTTTTTGTGCTGTGGGTGATGCCGGTACATAAAGCCCTCCATCAGCCGCAAGCCAGACGCCGCCGCAGCGCCCGCCATCCACTCGGCCTCGGCCACACTCAGTGCCAGCGGCTTGTCGCAGAGCACGTGCTTGCCCGCCGCCAGCGCTTTTACCGTCCACTCCGCGTGCTGGTCGTTGGGCAAGGGAATGTAGACCGCCTCGATATCCGTGTCGGCAAGCAGCGCGTCGTAGCTGCCGTACGCCTTTGCCGCGCCGTGCTTCTGGGCGGTAGCTTGTGCTTTCTCAAGCGAGCGTGAGGCAACGGCATGGAGCACGGCATTGCCCGCACTTTTCAGTGCGGGAGCCATGCGGCGCTCAAAAACACGGGCGCAACCCAGAGTGCCAAAGCGGACGGGGGAGTTATTTACACTCATGGTTTGGAGCGGTAGTCGGTGGGGATGCGGCCTCGGATAAGCTCTCCGGTGGCGGTTCCGGCGGCAAAGAGGCGCGTGGCAAGCGCGTACCATGCCTTCGAGTCGGCGTCTTGCTCCGCCGCGAACTCGGCGAGGGACTCGGCGGCTTCGCGCCACGCCACTTTCCCTGCGGAGGTCTGCGCTTCGAGGGTGCGGCAGGCGGCGATTGCGGCTTCGAGCTTGGGCTGGGTCAGCTCCGGGGTTGGGGCAAAGCTCGGGGCAATCTGCTTCCAGGCATCACTGACGGCCTGCGCACGGGCGAGCACCTGCGGACGGCCTTTGGGGGTGCCGGGAAGTTTTCCCAAAAGTTCGGTATGAGCGGCATTGCTGCGTGCGGAGACCTTGAGCAGTGCCACGGACTGCATCGTGCGGCGCTCCAGCGCTTTGTAGGCGTCGTTGCGTTGGGTGCGAATATCGTGCTCCGCCTGCTCAGTGGCGCTCTCGGCCTGCTCGTGCTGAGTCAACTGGGCCAGGTCGGTGTCCCACTGCGCGACAGATTTCTCCTGCCACGTCCACTCCTGGGCAATCACGGCTTGAACATCACGGGTGGCCTGAACGCGGGCACGAATGGCATCTATGTCCATAGTTTCTCTCGTTTCTCTGATCTCTCTTGATTGCCGAATTATACCCTAATG
>JANNDD010000461.1:0-1767 GCA_031387365.1 Armatimonas sp.
GGGGCGGGGGGAATGCTGGGATGCGATGTCGTGGCCGAAGCCGAGCGCCGAGGCCACGGTATTGTTGCTTTAGCGAGCCGCACCGCACTGGACATCACCGATCTCGTAGCTGTTCGCGCCTGCGTTAATCTTCATCGCCCCGATGTGGTGATCAACTGCGCCGCTTGGACCAATGTAGACGGTGCAGAGAGCGAGCTCACTGCGGCTTGGCGACTCAATGCGCTGGGCGCGGCACATCTGGCAGCCGCCTGTAGCGAGACCCGAAGCTGGCTGATCCAGGTCTCCACCGACTTTGTCTTCGATGGCGAAAAAGGCAGTGCCTACCACGAGTTCGACCCCGTCAACCCACAGAGTGTCTACGGCGCGAGCAAAGAGGCAGGCGAGCGTCTTGTACGCCAGACCCTCCCCGATCGGCACCTCATCGCCCGAACGTCGTTTCTCTACGGCAAGAGCGGCAAGAACCTGGTGGACACCATCGTCCGAGCCGCACAGTCCCGCCCAAGCCTGACGTTTGTGGAAGACCAAATCATCAGCCCCACGCACACAGCCGATCTTGCCGCCACGCTCCTCAACCTCGCCGAGAATCCCCTCGCGGGTACCTACCATGTCGCCAACGCCGGTCAGTGCTCGCTGCTTGAGTTAGCACGCTTCATCGTGAGCGAAGTGGGCCTCACCACGCCCGTGAATGCCACCACGTTCGCGGAGTATGTTGCCCTCGCAAAACCGGCCGCCAAGCGCCCCCGTGTCTCGCCGCTGGAGCGCAGGATGCTGGCGATGCGCGGCATGGACACCCTGCCGGACTGGAAAGACGCGATCCGGTCGTATCTGAAGCGCCACTAAAAGCGGCAGCAGGAATTGGCCTTGGCTCTGGTGAAGCAAAAGCCATGGAACATGTACTCACTGCCGAGGATCGGGCGTTTTTCGATCGCTGGGGCTATCTCGTGGTCAAAGGGGTCGTCCCTAAGGAAAACTGTGATGCCGTTGTCGCCGACATCTACACTTTTTTGCAGATGGATCCGAATGATACAACTACCTGGTACCCGCCGGAGCGGCGCGGCTCACTCGCGCACATTCACCAGACCCAGTCGCTCTGGGACAACCGACAGAATCCCAGGCTCTACCAGGCATTCGTGGATCTCTACGGCACCGAGAAGCTGTGGGCGAGCCTAGACCGTGCGTGCTTCAAGCCGCCGCTCAGTGAGAAGTACCCGCAGCACCAGGACAATGGCTTTGTGCACTGGGACATGGACACCAGCACGCCGCCCGAGACATGGAAATTCTTTGTGCAGGCCGTCCTCTGCCTCACCGACACCACCGAGGACATGGGGGGCTTCTGCTGCGTTCCGGGGTTTCATCGCGAGAACCTCGTGCGCTGGATCGCGGAGCAGCCCGAGGATCGTCACAAGCATCAGCCTGATCTCACACGCCTCCCCGACGGAATGGCCGTCACCCCCATTCCCGCCAAAGCCGGGGATCTGGTGATCTGGGATGTCACCCTCGCCCACGGCAACGGAGCGAACCACGGGACGGCGCCTCGGCTCTGCCAGTACGTGACGCTTTACCCGGCAGGCGAGGACCACATCCAGCGTGAGGAGCGCATCGCCTGCTGGCAGGAGCATATCGCCCCGACCTACTGGAGCAAAAATATTCCCGAACCCTACCAAGGACGCGAGCGAGCGCTCTACCCGGAACCCGCCACTCTGACCGAGCTGGGCAAAAAACTACTGGGGCTGGAGAGCTGGTAAAATCCCCGCCAGCGAAAAGGCA
>JANNDD010000463.1:0-1650 GCA_031387365.1 Armatimonas sp.
TTGTGTCCGGGCTGTCCCCCCGGTTTTCGCCCTGAGCTTTTCCGGAGGCTTCGGTTCTTGTTTGTCTTCTTTTGGTCAGTAGAGGGCGGCTTTGAAGAATTCTGTGAGTTGAGATTTAGTCTCGCCTCGATGGTCTTGAGACGATTGGTGACTTCTACGAGGTAAGCCATGGCGACTTCCCGTCCTTGGTCGTAAAGTGCGTTGCCCTCTTTCTCAGTCATATACTTGAGGGGTATACTACCCTAAATCTGTGGACGGTGCGAGCGGTGTGTAGTTACCAATAGAGAGCATCAGTACGTTGATATGCTTCTTTCCCAGCTTCCAATTGCTTCTATCAAGCGATAAACTCCAGTGAGCCGGTATTTTACAAAGATGGGCCAGAAACAGGGTCAGGGTGTCCAGGTCCGGACAAAAGTCTTTGAGTAGCCTCTGCAGTCGCTTGTAGGCGGAGCTTTTTGCTGCCTGTGTTGGGAAAACGTTAGCGATTTTGACGAGATTGACGCTCTGTACGGTGAGAATGGCGACGAGGAAGGCGGCTATAGTCTTCGTCAAATTGATTGAAGGTATGGTATCCTGTCTGGCATGAAGCCACTCTCCCTCGACCTCAGACAACGCATTATAGCAGCTCTCGACACAAAGGCAAGCCAAAAAGCTATCGCAGAAAGATTTGACGTATCCATCTCCAGCGTCGAGCGCTTGGCAGCTAAGAAACGACAGGGTCTTGACCTCAAAGCAAAGACAACAACTGGTAGAAAACGGCTCGTACCAGAAGACAGGCTATCTGCCTTCAAACAACTGGTCAAGTCCAAAAATGATTGGACAGCTCAGGCATTGGCAGAGGCATGGCATCAACAAGAGGGGAAGGTCCTCTCCATCTCCACAGCCACACGTGTTCTCAAGAAACTGCGCTTCAGCTTTAAAAAAAATCCAAAATCGCTCTGGAGCGAGACCAGGAAAAGCGAGACGCGTTCTGGAAGCAAGTAGAGCAACTTAACCCACATGACCTGGTCTTTCTTGATGAAATGGGGGTCTCGCTTGCCCTTTGCCTGCTCTACGGTTGGGGGGAGATAAACGGTCGTGCCCTTATAATGGTGTAAATAGCTCGGTGGCTTGACGAGGCGGGCGAAGCCCGACAAGGCAAAGAAAGCCACCTCCCTCTCCCGACAATTGGAGTGACAAACTTCAACAATGAAGGAGAAAGAAATGGCTCAGTTCGAGATTACAGTGGAAGAGGCAGATTTGCCAAAGTTGTTTAGCGGACAGGGATTGTCAGGGCTGGTGGAGCAGGTACACAATCAAGTGCTTGCCCATCAGGTCACGGCGGCACTCAAGGCACAGCCAGGAGAGAGAACACCTGAGAGAGTGGGCTATCGAAACGGCGTTCGAGAACGAGAGATGCAGACCCGCATCGGAACCATCACTCTCAAGGTACCAAGGACACGCGAAGGAGAGTTCAGTCCAGACCTGTGGGAGAGGTATCAACGCAGTGAGCAAGCCTTCGTGCTGGCACTGTGTGAAATGGTGATTCAAGGAGTCAGCACGCGCAAAGTGGAAGCTATCACAGAGGTGCTCTGTGGAGCCGGGTACCCACCCGAAGGGAAGGGTGTCAGTAAGTCTCAAGTTTCTAAGCTCTGCTTGGTGCTAGATCCT
>JANNDD010000467.1:0-11543 GCA_031387365.1 Armatimonas sp.
AGGATCTAGCACCAAGCAGAGCTTAGAAACTTGAGACTTACTGACACCCTTCCCTTCGGGTGGGTACCCGGCTCCACAGAGCACCTCTGTGATAGCTTCCACTTTGCGCGTGCTGACTCCTTGAATCACCATTTCACACAGAGCCAGCACGAAGGCTTGCTCACTACGTTGATAGCGTTCCCATAAGTCAGGGCTGAACTCTCCTTCGCGTGTCCTTGGTACTTTAAGCGTGATGGTTCCGATTCGAGTCTGCATCTCTCGTTCCCGTGTGCCATTTCGATAGCCAACCCTCTCTTGAGTCCTCTCCCCTGGTTGTGCCTTGAGTGCTGCCGTGACCTGGTGGGCAAGCACTTGATTGAGCACCTGCTCGACCAGGATACTGAGTCCCTGCCCACTGAACAATTTTGGCAAATCTGCCTCGTTTACTGTAATCTCGAACTGAGCCATTTCTTTCTCCTCGGTTGTTGAAGTTTGTCACTCCAAGTATCGGGAGAGGGAGGTGGCTTTCTTGACTTTGCGGGCTGTCCCCATCTTTAGTGGGGCTTCGCCCGCCTCGTCAAGCCACCGAGCTATTTACACCATTATAAGGGCACGACCTGTCCTGTCTGTGGTATTGAGCATGACCGGGACATAAATGCGGCAAAGAGCCTTGTGAAGTTTGCATTTGCGAAGTTGGGTAGTTTTGAGAAAATACCGTCAGGACAGGCGGAATTTCAAGCCTGTGGATGTATGCCCTATGCCAATTTCTGTAAAGGGGTTGGCACGTCATGCAGTGGAAGCAGGAACTCTTATGTGTGAGCATAAGAAGCCCCCGCATTTATGCGTGGGGAGTTGTCACAGTGAGCCGTCCTTCACACACCGAAACCCGACATGGGAGCTGCCCGTGTTAATATCGCCCTTGCCACGCCCACCGGGCATGTAGCGGGCACAGTACGCCTCGCAACACAGAAACGAGCCGCCTTTTTGGACGCGCTTTTGGATTCCTGGCTCGTCGGGGTCGAGGCTGTCTTTGGGGCCTTTGGGGTTCTTTGCAGGGCTCTTGGCAAAGTAGTCCGGGCGGTACCAGTCCGAGCACCATTGCCAGACATTGCCCGCCATGTCGTGGAGGCCAAAGGCATTGGCCGGGAAACTCCCTACCGGCGAGGTGCGCTCAAAGCCATCTGTTTTAGTGTTTTTGTTGGGAAAGTCGCCGTTAAACGTATTGGCCATCTGCTTCTCTTTGGGCGCAAACTCATCGCCCCAGATGAAAGGCTTCTGATCCAGCCCACCACGCGCGGCAAACTCCCACTCGGCCTCGGTCGGGAGGCGCTTGCCCGCCCACTTGGCATACGCTGCCGCATCGTCATAGGCGACATGCACCACGGGATGGTTCTCTCGCCCTTTAAGATCACTCGTCGGGCCTTCCGGGTGCTGCCAGCTCGCCTTGGGAATATAGCTCCACCACTGAGTCACATCATCGAGCCGCACCTCATGATCCGGCGGCGTAAAAACCACGGCACCGGGCACAAGCTTGTCGAGCGGGACACCAGGGAACTCTTTGGGATCGAGAGGCCGCTCCGCAATGGTCTGGTACTTGGTGGCTGCGACGAACTTCTCAAACTGAGCATTGGTGACCGGGTACTTGTCCATCCAGAAGCTCTCCAAGGCCACGTTATGCACCGGCAGCGCGTCTTGAAAGCGCGGGTCGTCACTACCCATGCGAAAGCTCCCCGCTTTTATCAAGACCATGCCCTCAGTGCTTTGTGCCGCTGCGGTGGGCGGAATGATGGCAGATTTCGTGCAGCCCGTGATTGTCAGCAGGGCACAGCAGAGTAAAAGAGTTGTTTTCATTGTTTTGGTGGCTTTGGATTCGGGGTGGCAGGAAGAAACTCCTCCCGACTGATAAAACCATCGTTGTTGGTGTCGCGCTGAAGAAACCAATTCCCAGCCTCTTTGGGCTCGCGGCCCACACTGAACTCTGCCTTGCTCAGCTTACCATCGCCATTGGTATCGAGGCGCTTGAACTGCGCAGCGCGATTGTTAGGCGCGTTGGCATTGGCCTTTGCGGGAGTAGCGTCACCGAGGTCAGGCAGCGGGAGGTAGTCAAAGTCCACCGTCATCTTCTCTGCAAGTGCCAGACGCAGCGCTTTCTCGACACTCGCCAGCTCGGGCTTGCCGCTGAGATTGGTGAGCTCCGAGGGGTCGGTATCGAGATCGTAGAGCTCGTAGACGGGGCGTGGGGTGCTGAAGTACGTGGTGGCAAGCCCCGCCGTGAGCTTTCCGGCGGCGTTTGCCTCCGTGATCTCGCGCCAGGACGCGCCGCCTGCCGAGTCCACGGGGCCGTAGGGAATCCAGGGGGTCGCGTTGTAGATAAACTTATAGCGATCCGTGCGCACGCAGCGACTGAGGTCGTAGCCGCTGTTCTTCATTCCGACCGTCACCGGAGCGCTCCCGTGCGGCCCTCGCTCGGCAAAGAGCTGCTTACGGGGGGTGAATGCCTCGCCTTTGAGCAAGGGCAGAAAGCTCACGCCGCTTATCTGTGGCGAAACTGCAAGCCCCACGGCAGAGAGAATCGTCGGAGCAAGATCTTCGCCCGAGAGCAAGGCACGCGACTCGCCGCCGGGCTTGACGACGCCAGGCCAGCGTACTAGAAACGGCACGTTGAGCCCCGGATCGTAGAGCGAGCCTTTGCCGTGGGGCAGTGCCTGGCCATTATCGCCACAGAAAACCACAATCGTGTTTTTATCCAGCCCCTTATCGGCAAGCAGCTTCAGAATACGTGCGACACTCGTGTCCACCCGGTTTACTTCGGCGCAGTAATCGGCGAGCTGGGAGCGCATGCCGGGCAGATCGGGAAAGTGCGGTGGGAGCTTGAGGCTGGCCGGATCGGGGCGAAACGAGGCCGGGGCGTTCCAGACATGGTGCGGATCACTAAAGTTCACCCAGAGAAAGAAGGGCTTGTCTTTGGGCTTCTTCTCTAGAAACTCACTCATCTGAGTGGTGGTCGCCTCGTCGGAGCCGGTTCTGACATAGTCGAAGCGCTCGGTGAACGTCTTGAGGTTGTTTTTGGTTACCAGCCCGCCGATGTCCGCGCCGTCCAGATGGTACGCGCGGCCACATACCCCCACAAAGTAGCCCACCTTCTGGCGCATCACTTCCGGGAACGTCTCCACATCGCGCGGCAGCGGCGACGAGAATCTTGTGATCCGGGCCGCTACCGGCGAGCGGCCTGTCAGAAGCGACGCACGTGAGGGAACGCACTGGGGAGCCGCCGTGAAGAACCGATGGAACTTCATCCCCTCCGCCGCAAGCTGATCCAGAGCGGGAGTCTTGACATTGGTATCGCCGTAGCAGCTTAGATAGGGATAGCTATGGTCGTCGGAGAGGAGAAAGAGGACATTGGGTCTCTCTTGCGCTCTCACCACCAGCCCTGGGGCAAAGAGTACGAGTAGAGCCAGGAGTAGTTTTGTCGTCATTAGTTTCATCAGACTATTGTAGCGGCCAGTTGGGGTCGGCAACACGCGCGGTTTGAAGCAACGCCTCTGCCTTGGCTCTCTCCTGCGGACGCTGACTCGCAAGATTTGTTCGCTCGCCGGGGTCTTTTCCCAAGTCGTAAAGCTCAATGGCCGCATTGGGGCCGTTCTTGACGGCTTTCCACTTGCCAAAGCGCACCGCCTGGATTGCCTTGCCCTCGTGGAGCTCCCAGTAGAAGTAGTCCCGCTTAGGGGCTTTTCCCCCACGCAAGAGCGAGACGAGCGACTTCCCATCAGTGACATAGTCTTTGGGGAGCTTGGTGCCTGCCAGCTCCGCCGCCGTGGCTGGGAAGTCCCAGAACGCCCAAGGCTCGTGGGAAACACGCCCTGACTTCACGACACCCGGCCAGCGGGCAATCGCGGCCTGACGTAGCGCGCCCTCATAGAGTCCGCGCTTGTAGCCACGCAGTCCATTGGCCGCTTGCTCAAACAAACGCCCAATCTCGGAGTTTGGCGCGTAGGACGAGCCATTGTCCCCGGCGACGATCACCAGCGTATTCTCGTCGAGCTTCAGCTCCTTGAGAAGCGCCAGTAAGCGGCCCACATCGCTATCGAGGCGTGTGACTTGCGCGGCGTAGGTCTTCTGAAGGGTCGTCCAGGGTTTGTCTTTGTAGATTCCCAGCTCATCTATCTCGGCGCGGCCATGGGGAAGCGTGATGGAGTAGAAGAGAAAAAACGGCTGGTCTTTGTGCTCACGCACCCAGCGCAGGGTCTCGTCAGCGATGAGGTTCTGAGCATAGGTCTTGCCGACTGTCTTGCCGTCGTTACCCGCGAGCTCAAAGCGCTGATCGTTGTTGTAGAGATAGGTAGGGAAGTAGCTGTGGGCATGACGCTGGCAGTTGTAGCCAAAGAAGTGGTCAAAGCCCTTCTTGAGCGGGCTGCCAGAAGTGTCAAACATCCCCATGCCCCACTTACCAATACACGCTGTCGCGTAGCCCGCGCTTTTCAGCACTTGGGCAATGGTAGGCGTCGCGGCAGGGAGCGGCATCTGCCCCTCGGGCTGGATCTCGCGGTTGGCCCGAATCGGGCTGTGACCCGTGTGCAACCCCGTCATCAGGCTGGTACGCGAGGGCGCACAGACACTGGTGCCGCAGAAGGCTTGCGTAAAGCGCGTGCCCTCCGCGGCCAGCTTGTCTAAGTGCGGGGTCTGGATGAGCTTCTGACCGTAGCAGCCCACATCACCTTGCGCCAGGTCATCCGAAAGAACAAAAATAATATTAGGCTTCATCTGTCTTCTACTCCTCCCGCTACTCCCACTACTCCTCGCGGAACCAGCCGCCCGCACTTGGGTTCTGGCTGCGCTTGTAGACAACACCATTGACGGTGGGAACCGCCACGGGCGTCGCAACCGCTCCGGTAAAGCTCGGGGCGGGCGCCTTGAACCACTTGGCGTGACCATCGGCAAATGTGAATGACGAGCCGCCCGAGTGGCGTGTTCGAGCCCAGATATACGGACGGGCACAGCTCACGAAGACTCCCGAGGTGAAGGGGGCGGGAAAGACATTGGTATCGTTGCCGGTTGTCCAGACACAGTTTCCCTGGCTCTCCGTCACGGCGACGACCTGTGCGGGAGCCTCCAGAGCCGCCAGTGCCTTGGGAGGCTGGCGCTCCGCGACCACTCCGATATTGGCATCGAAGCTCCCCATCACAAAGAAGTTACTATTGTAGCTCGACGAAGGCCGCGTGCCTTTATTGACCGTCGCGTCGTAGTCTGGGCAGTAGTAGATACTCAGTTTTCGGTTGGCCGATGTCGAGACAGCTTCCGGGAAACCGCCTTTGACATAGGGATCAATCAGAAACTGCCAGGTCGTGTTGTCGGGCTTGGCGGGATCGCGAAAGTTAGACATCGGGTAAGTCTCGTCATAGTCTTGCGAGTACATCATGATGCCAACACCAATCTGCTTCATATTGGAGACACAGGCGATCTGACGCGCTTTGGCACGTGCCTGGGCAAAGACCGGGAAGAGAATGGCGGCGAGAATCGCGATAATGGCGATCACGACTAATAGCTCAATGAGCGTAAAAGCGGACTTGGATAATTTCATAGGTGGGTTCTTTCCTTAAGGGGCCGACGGTGGCCCGAGAGTGGTTCCCGGTAGGAGTTTCACCGGGACAAGCTGCCTCTTCGTCTCTGAGGCGGTGCCGACGATCAGCGCATCGAGCAGGGTAACGGCGGCCTGTGCGACCGCCTCTAGGTCAACGGCAACTGAGGTGAGAATATGCCGCGATGTGGATGGCCAGTGGATCCCATCGTAGCCGACGAGCGAGAGCTGCCCCGGCACGGAGATCCCAAGGGCATCGCACGCCTCCAGAGCAGCGTAGCCAAAGTGATCGTTCCAGCAAAACAGCGCGGTAGGAGAGTGTGGGCCTGCCAGAACTTGAGGGAGCTGCTCGACGAGCTTACTACGCTCCAGGATATGCACCGTGAGGTTCTCCGGAGCAAGCCCGGCAGCGATAAGCTGCTGATGAAACGTGGACAAGCGCTCTTCTGTGTCTGTCCGTCCCTTGCCGATCAAAAAAGCAATGCGCTTATGTCCCTGAGCCACGACTGCCTCAGTGAGCTGACGAAGACCATCGGTCTGATCCGCCATCACACAGGGCAGAGTGCTCTCCGATGTGCGCTGAAAAAGCACCACCGGCAGGTGGCTGCGCTCCAGCAAGGGCAAGAGTGGATCGTCGTCGCGGGCACCAAAGAGAATCAGGCCATCTGCCCAGCCACCGTTGATCTGTGCGTAGATCTCTTCGGCACTACGATCGTGATGCGTCAGTGTGAGCAGATCGTAGGAATTGGTGCCTGCGGCAAGCTCAACAGCTTTATTGAGCTGATCCATGTAGAGATCGCCGCGCCAGCGGTTGCGGTAGGCGCTATAGAAGGCCAGAATCCCTGTACGGCCTTTTTGGAGCGAGCGCACCAGCCGGTTGGGGCTGAAGCCGCGCTGTGCGGCAGTCTCCTCAACACGCAGGGCCACATCAGGCGAGATGCGCCGCTGCGTCGCTTTACCCGCCAGCACCGCGGAGACCGTCGAGACGGAGACCCCCATCTCGGTCGCGATATCGCGGAGGGTAGAGCGTCGTGCGTTCCCCGTTTTTTGAGTCGTTGTTGGCATAAGCTAACTGCGCAAGTATTTGCGCAGCATAATATCCCTCAAGAGACAGAGATGCAAGTCCGTTTCAATCGGCGGGTAAAATAAATAGGATGATACGCCCCTACCTTCCTGTACCCGGTGCGCCCGCCTTTCTGGACGCTTTGGGTGAGATTCGTGTGTGGCTACCCGAGCCTGCACAGCCCAAAGCCTTAGCGGGAAAGTTCCGCGCCCAGGTGAACGGTCACGCAATTGCCGTTATTGGCATCCAAGGCGGCGAGAAGGCGCTGCCCATGCGTGATCCCAGTCGCGTGGTGCTAGCGGGAACACTTCAGAAGGCCTTAGGTGGGCAAGAGTGGAACCCGGCAGGGAGCGAGACCCAGATGACGCGCCTGAGTGAGAGCCGCTTCGAGCTGGTAGTCAAGCTGCCCGCCGGGAGCTATGCCTATAAGCTCACGCGAGGCGGCTCCTGGGACGAGAACTACGGCGCGGTCTTTGTTGCGGGGGGAGCGAATCTCACTCTTCTCCTCTCTCAGGAGCAGCTCGTTCGCTTCGTGGTGGACTTCGCGCAGAAAACAATCGCAGACTCAGTGAACCAGCCAGGGAGCGTCGCTGCTCCGACGGCACTCCCTGCACGCGTGAAGCCCACGGCAACCGACACAAAATTCCAGTCGTTTCGTCTGAAACTGGCCCGTAAGCTCACCGCGCTTGAAGTCGCCCAGCCGATTCAGATGCAGTTTTCCAGCGAGCCCTGGCGCACGGTCTATGTACGCGAGGCGCTCTCCGATCCTATTTTCCACTACGCCCCCTCGGACTTAGGTGCCCACTGGAGCCGCACACAAACCACGTTTAAGCTCTGGAGCCCAGTGGCGGAGCGTGCCACACTTGTTCTGGGCAGCAAGCGGCTTGCACTGACACGCGGCGGGGCAGGCGTCTGGCACACCACGGTTTCGGGTGACTGGCACGGAGCGCTCTACCACTACGAGCTACACTCCTACGGCCAATTACGCCACGCCGCCGATATCTATGGAGCGGCGGCAACGGCAGACTCGTCGCGCTCCATCGTGGTGGATATGAGCCGCACGAACCCGCCAGGCTGGCCCGTTCCGCGTCTTTTTGTGGGTAAAAAAACCACAGATGCCATCCTCTATGAGCTACATGTGCGCGATTTCACCATCCATTCCTCCAGTGGTGTACGCCCGGAGTGGCGCGGCAAGTATCTTGGGCTGGCGCAAAAGTGTGACTATCTTGCCAAGCTAGGTGTCACCCATGTGCATCTGCTGCCCATTCAAAATTTTAATGCCGCCCACTCAAAAACCTACAACTGGGGCTACGAAACAACCCTCTTCAATGTGCCCGAGGAGCAGTACGCCACGCAGCCCGGCGGCGATCCTTTAGCGCGCATTCGCGAAGTAAAACAAATGATCCAAGCGCTCCAGCGGCGCGGACTCGGTGTAGTATTAGACGTAGTCTACAACCACACCGTGCCCAGCGAGGGCAGCCTCTCGGCGTTCTGGGAGAGTGTCCCGTACTATTACTTCCGTAGCAACGATAAAGGCGAGCTGCTCAATGAGTCTGGTGTCGGCAATGCTCTCCATGACGAGCGCCCGATGGTGCGTAAGTTTATTCGCGAGAGCCTAGCCTTCTGGAGCAAAGAGTACAAAATAGACGGTTTTCGCTTTGACTTACTCGGTATGTTCGCGAAAGAAACCGTCACAGACTTAGCAAAAGAAATTCGTCGCCATAACCCCGCCGCACTAATCTACGGCGAGCCCTGGACCGGCGGTGGCCCGCTGCGCTTTGGCAAAGGCGACCAGAAGGGCTTGGGGGTGGCGGTCTTCAACGACCACTTTCGCAGCGCACTTCGGGGCGAACTAGACGGCCCCGGCCCTGGCTTTGCACTGGGCGACATGCCCCATAAAACCGCACTGGAGCAAGCAATCTCTGGCTCTCTGAGCGACTTTGCGGCAGCCCCCACAGAGAGCGTGAACTACGTCTCTGCCCACGACAACAGAACATTTTGGGACAAAGTGGCCTTGAGCCTGCCTCTAGAACCCACGCTCCATGCCCAGGCGGTGAAGCTAGCCCATGCAACGGTACTTCTCTCCCAAGGGATTCCCTTTCTGGAAGGCGGCGTAGAGCTAGGGCGCACCAAGGGCATGCGGGATAACTCCTACAACGCAGGAGACACTGCCAATCAGTTCGACTGGAAGCGCGGGGAGAAATTCGCTGATATTCACGCCTACTTTACGGGCTTGATCGCCCTGCGCCGCGCCCACCCGGCGTTTCGTCTGAGCACCCGTGAGCAAGTGCAGCGTGCCCTCACTTTCATGCCCATGGAGAATGGAGTCGCGTTTCAGCTCAACGGTGCTCTGGTAGGTGACTCGTGGCGGCAGATCTTAGTGGTACTGCACGGCGGCAAGAGCCCTAGTGTTTTCTCCCTGCCCAAGGGGGCTTGGAAACAGGCAGTGAACCACCAAAGCGCTGGAGTCAAAAGCCTACGCATACTTCAGGGGTCAATTGTTTTAGAGCCGCTCTCGGCAGTTGTTTTGTTTCAGAAATAATCTCAGTGGGGCTGAGGCTTCGTAGTAGGCTTTTTCTTCGCAGGAGGTGCCTCGACCACGTCCACCACCCGGGACGCTGAGTACGTGCGACCAAATTCATCCTGAAAGTCCGCCTGTACCTGTAACATCCCTGTCTCACCAGCGGGCAGTCGCAAGGAGAGCTCTGAGAAACCACGCAAAAGATCACTCGCGTTGAGCTCCTCACGCCAGAGTGCCCACTCCTCACTCTTCACAGGCCGCGGTGCACGAGTGCCTCCCTGCTCAAACCAGACAGGAACCACCCAAGTAGTTGCCGGATGGCTTCCCTGCTCTTTACCCCAGCCATTGCGGTAGAGTGCCCGCCAGCGCACGGCTTCCCCGGGATAGTAGGGGCCGTGTGTCCGCTCCACGACTTGAAAGACTCCCCGTGGCTGCCCTCGCGGATCCCAGAGCAGCTTTCCGAGCCAGACAGCCCCCCCACAAATAAGTGCTGCCGCGAGTGCTGCGATGCCATACCCGAAACGTGCACGCTGTGGTGCGGGATCCTCGCCTGCTTGCCGAATCACCCCCATGAGCACCCCAGCCAGTGCCCAAAAAACAGCCCAGACCCCACAGAACTGGAAAGCCGGAGAACCGTTCACCTCCACCAGCCCTCCACTCAGTGCTCCAAGGCAAGCAATTAGTAGCGTGCGCTCCCCCGGGTCTCGCACCCGTGCCAATGCTCGCCACCCACTAAAAAGTAGCACAAAAACCGAAAATAACAACAGAAATAACCCGACAGATCCCGTCTCCGCAGCCCACTGGACATAGTAGTTATGCGCGATATTCTGGTGCCCCGTACCATTCAGCACCACTTGCTCAGGCCCATCGCCTAGGTTAGTCCAGCGCCCCTGCAGCAACAGATAGCTGCCCAGCCCCCACCCAAACAGCGGCTTCAGTGAGAGCATCCGTAGCCCCCCACTCCACATGATCAGACGGGTACCTAGTGAGCCATCTTCCAGCAAGTTAACAAGGCCCGTCACACGATTTGAGAGTAACGGTGCCAGACCTCCCACAAGTGCCATCACCACCAGTGCTCCAATAATAATCACAATGGGAGAGGTGAGTTTTTGCTTCCAAGTGTGTGCACCACGGTACTCTTTTTTCTTGGAAAGCGGTGGATAACGCCAGAACAGATAGCCAATCAGGAGCAGACCAATACTTCCCCCCAGCCATGCGGAGCGGCAACGCGTCATGATCCAGGCGAAACCCAAAATAAGCACCACAGCCTGAGAAGTCAGCCGCGCCCGGTCAGGCAGCGCACCAGAGAGCCCCAGCCCCAGCGCAAGTGGCAAGAGCAGTGCCAGAAGCGACCCGATACTCTCATGCGTCCCCAGAATACTGATATTATCTGCCGTGAAGTGACTTGCAAAACCGATCTTCTGGGCAAAATGTGCAATATCATAAAGGGCAATCCCGCAAGCAAGGGCTAAGATCCCCCCCAGTGCCAAACCAAGCTCACGTCGCTCACGCAGAGCATAGGATGTCACCAAATAGGCCCCTGCCCCCGCGAGCAACCGAATCCCCTCCCCCAGTGCCACCGTCCGATCCGGTGCAAGAAAGAAGCTGACACCTCCCCAGAGTAAGCAAGCAGCCCAAGCAACTGTCGGCCCACGCCTCACATAACGCCGGAGGGGCTCCGCGTAATCTCCGCACGAAACAAGTAATAACAATAACACTGTGACTGCCCCCACTGAGAGAAAAAGTCGCACGGCGGGGGAAATCAGAGGAATTTCTGCAGCAAGAAGTACAACAAGGCAGATCAAGAGCCCGAGAGGCCGCTGGCTCCGCTGCAGCTCATCAAAAAGATCGAGGGGTTCGCCTTGTTTCTTACGAAACCGCGCCCGTTCCGTGTCCCTTCGCTCCCAGGGATCAGATGATTTACCCATGAAAAGACCTCAAGATCACCATGTCCCCTCCGGTTGAGGAGAGATCGGATCGTAACGGGCACGGTGCTCCGCTAAGCGCAGATCCACTAGCCTTTGCAGACGTTTCTGAAATGCTTCCAAACTAAAAGTTTCCGCATGCGCCCTCAGGCGTGCCGGCGCAAAAGTAGAATGATTCAAGCGACCAATCGCCTCCACTAGAGATGCAACCGTGGGTTCGCTAAAGAAAAGTCCCGTGTCTCCCTCCAAAACCGTCTCCATAGCTCCTCCAGCACGATAAGCGATAACAGGGCGCCCCGCCGCCATTGCTTCTAACGGTGCAATACCAAAATCTTCTTCCCCAGGAAATAGAAAAGCCCGGCAGTTCGCAAATAAGCCCTCAACTTCACCATCGGGAACACGCCCTAATACTTCAACCGTCGGCCCCGCGAGACTCTTTAGGCGTTGTAAATCCGGCCCACTCCCAACAACCTTAAGCCT
>JANNDD010000476.1:0-10719 GCA_031387365.1 Armatimonas sp.
GCCGATGAAGGCCCGATGCAGCAGACACGCGAGCACTTAGACATTCTCACCGTGCTCGGCGTCACGGTTGGTGTGGTCGCCCTCACCAAAACAGACTTAGCGGATCCGGATATTCAAGAGCTTGCCGAGCTAGAGACCCGCGAGGCGCTGGCCAAGACACCGCTCAAAGAGGCGGTGATCGTCCCCGTGAGCGCCCAGACCGGCGCGGGCCTAGAGGCACTCAAGCAGGCGCTCGCAGCGGCGGCGGCAAAAGCGCCGCTACGAGACGGGAGTGCACCCGTGCGTCTGCCCGTGGACCGCGTTTTTTCTCTACCCGGTGTGGGAACTGTCGTGACGGGGACGCTGATCTCCGGAACGCTACACGCGGGCGACCCCGTTGCGCTGGAGCCGCAGGGGCTTGTGAGTAAGGCACGCACGCTCCAGGCACATAAACAAAAAGTCGAAGTGGTCGAGCCAGGCATGCGTGTGGCGGTGAACTTACCTGGTATTGAGGTGAGCCAGATCGAGCGTGGTGCAGTGCTCTGTACACCAGGCACACTCTCGTCCACCACGCTCCTAGATGCTCGCCTCTCCGTCCTGCCGTCGGCAGCGCGTGCCTTGCGCCACCGGGAGCGCATTCGGCTTCATCTAGGGACAGGTGAGCTACTGGCAAGAATTGTGTTGCTTGAAGGCGCAGAGATCCTGCCGGGTACGAGTGATATCCCTGTCCAGTTTCTGTGCGAGAGCCCAGCGGCCCCTGCGCTTGGCGAGCGTTTTGTTGTGCGCACGTACTCACCCGCACGCGCCGTCGGGGGCGGCACGATTGTGGACCCCAAGCCTGCCCGCAAGTACCGGCGCGGCGATGCGGCAGCGCTCGCGCTCTTTGAGGCACGTGGCGCGGGCTCGCCCGAGGAGGCCGTCTATGCCCACCTCGCCTCACGTCACGGGGAGTTCAATGTAAAAGAAGTCAGCGCCGCCGTGGGCTTTCCCGCCGACGAGGCCCTAGAAATTCTTGCGGATGCAGGCCGCGCGGTCGTGATCGGTGGGGATCGCTATGTCTCGGATGAGGCGGCACGGCGCTTGCGGGAGACGGCGCGGCGCACGCTGGAGACGTATCATCGGCAGAATCCCTACCACAAAGCCATGCCCCGCGAGGGCCTACGAACACCGCTAAGTAAAGCCGCCGTGGTAAAGGACTTCAATGCAGTGGTCGGATATCTTAGTAGCGAAGGTGTCTGTGTGCCTGAGGGTGCACGGGGTTTGCGTGCGACGGACCATGAAGTGATCATTCCAGAAGTCTGGAAAAAAGCGGCGGAGCATATCCTCTCGGTCTACCAGGGTGCAAAGTTTGCCCCGCCCTACCCCGGCGACTTCACGGCAACTTATCCCCGTGACGTCCATGTCCCCACTATCCTCAGTATTCTGTGTGAGCGCGACCAGCTCGTGAAAATCGGGGACAATCTCTACCTCAGTGCTGAGGCAATTCTAGAAGTTAAGCAAGTCATCCGACGGCTCGCCAGCACCGCCGACGGCATCACGGTGGGCGGCGTCCGCGATGCCATTGACAGCTCCCGTAAGATTGTCCTGCCCCTGTTGGAGCACCTTGATGGCATCCGTTTCACCCACAGAAACGGCGACATCAGAACCCTCTCGGAGTCTTCGAACACGATATAATTCCTGAGTTAGTATGAAATTCTTGGGCAAATTTATACGGGAAATCCAGTCATGGAATGAGCTACGGGCCGCGTGAGCTCGTGGCGAGTTTTTGCGGACACAGGGGGTACCTTCACCGATTGCCTGGCGATCTCTCCAGACGGCACTTGGCACCGGGCGAAGGTACTTTCTAGCGGCGTTCTACGAACGGATGCGGCAGGGAATGCTCCGTGGCGTGCCAATCTTCCCCTGAATTTTCTCGAGGGAGTTTCTACACGCAAAGACGGCGAGATAATCACCTATCTTCCCGGACTCGAAGCGCCTCTTGTTGCGGCGCACCTCGTGACGCGCACACCGTTTTCGCAGCCGCTTCCTCCCTTGGAGCTACGACTGGGCACCACACGTGGCACCAATGCTCTGCTCACCCACACGGGAACACCTCCTGTTTTTTTTGTCACAGCAGGCTTTGAGGACTTACTACGCATTGGTAACCAAGCCCGCCCGGATTTGTTTGCTCTGGATATTATCAAGCCCACTCCCCTCTACGCCGAATCCGTCGGGGTGCACGAGCGCCTGAACGCCGATGGTTCCGTTCTGCGACAACTCGACGAGGACGCGCTTCGTAGAGATTCGGTACGTCTCCGTGCGGCCGGGCATTCGTCGGCAGCAGTGGCGCTCCTGCATGCCTGGCGCAACCCGGCACACGAGCGGAGGGTAGCGGAGGTTCTCGCCGAGTGTGGCTTCTCCTCGATCTCGCTCTCCTCCGACCTAGCAGCACTTCAAAAGCTCCTCCCTCGTGCAGAGACCGCCGTGGTCAATGCCTATCTCACGCCCATTCTCGCGAGCTACTTAAGTGGCGTTCGGCAGGGACTAAGTGAGAACAGCACCCTCTATGTCATGACCAGCGCAGGTGGTCTCGTCCCCGAGGCACAGTTCTGCCCCAAAGATAGCCTGCTCTCTGGCCCGGCGGGCGGTGTGGTCGGCGCACGAGAGGCGGGCCTGCGTGCCGGATTCACCAAGCTCATCGCCTTCGACATGGGTGGCACCAGCACCGATGTCGCACGAATAGAAGCTCCTGAAATCCCCTATGTCTTTGAGCATAAAGTGGGTGATGCGCAGCTTCTTGCCCCTGCGGTCGCCGTGGAGTCCGTGGCGGCGGGAGGAGGCTCGCTCTGCGGCTGCGACCATCACGGGCGGCTTTTTGTGGGCCCTGCCTCCGCAGGGGCACAGCCTGGCCCGGCCTGCTACGGTGCGGGCGGCCCTCTGACCATCACCGATATCAACTTGCTCCTGGGCCATCTCCCCGAAAAAGACTTCTCTTTGCCTCTGGATCGTCGGGCTGCCGAGCGGGCACTGGCAGAAGTTGCGCAGAGATCCGGCCAACCCGCTGAGTTACTCCTCCACGCCTTCTACGAGCTCGCGAACGAAGCGATGGCAGATGCCATCCGGCAGATCAGCGTGCGCAAAGGCTACGATCCCGTGGAGCACGCCTTAATTGCTTTTGGGGGAGCGGGAGGTCAGCACGCCTGCGCCATCGCGGAGAAGCTTGGGATACGCACGGTTATCGTCCCCCCCGATCAGAGCCTGCTCTCCGCATTTGGGATCGCCTACGCCCGTCGGGAGCGCTTCGCCGAGCGGCAAGTGCTGACAGGCTTAAAGAACACCGATCTCATCGCACTCCTCGCGGAGCTGGAGTCAGAGGCTCTCACCTCGCTTGGGGAGCCAGGCGAGATCACGCGCCGCCTCGCTCGCTTGCGGCTTACGGGTCAGGAGACACCACTTGAGATCAGCCTGGCCCCTGGCCTGTGTCTGGCAGAAGACGTCGCCACAGTGTTCGAGGCGCAGTTTGAGCGTCTCTACGGCTATAAACCCAATCCAAACCACGCGATTGAGGTTGAGAGCTTTCGGGTTGTGGCGGCGGCACGTACCACCCCACCACAGTCTTCCGCTGCGGCGACTACCACGCGGAGACGGAGTGGCTCCCTCATTGTTGAAGACTACAGTGTCACGGTTCTGCGAGAGGGCTGGCAGTGTGAGACGGTAGCAAGTGGGGCGCTGGTGTTGCGCCAGGTGTCGCACGCCATTTCCGCTCAGGACGAAGGAGCCGCCGCTCTGGAGCTCTTCACCCGGCGGTTTGAGTCTGTCGCCACGGAGATGGGCGAGGCGCTCCGCCGCACTGCGCTCTCCGTCAATGTAAAAGAGCGGCTGGATTACTCCTGCGCCCTGCTTGGCCCCAAGGGCGACCTAGTCGCGACGGCGGCGCATATCCCGGTGCATCTCGGGGCGCTTGGGGTTTGCGTCCGTGAGCTGCTTCGCGCCCATGCCTTCGTGGGTGAGCAGCCGATTCTTGTCAATCATCCCGCGTTTGGCGGCTCCCATCTGCCCGATATCACAGTGGTCACCCCCGTCTATTCCCCTTCCTTCATAGAGGGAAGGGGTCAGGGGATGGGTTCCCTCCTTGGCTTTGTCGCCAGTCGGGCACACCATGCGGAGCTCGGTGGGACGCGGCCCGGCTCGATGCCACCCGGCGCAGCGACTCTGGCGGAAGAGGGTGTGGTCATTTCTCCGACGCCTTGGAATCGAGAGCAAATCACTCATCTGCTCACCACCGGGCCCTACCCCACCCGTGCCCTCGCCGATAACCTCGCGGATCTCGACGCTCAGCTTGCTGCCAACCATCAGGGAGCGCACGCGCTTCGTGCTCTGGCGGAGCAACACGGCGTCGAAAAACTCTTCGCGATGCAAGCCGCCCTCGCAGACCGCTGCGAACAGATAGCAAAGAGCTATCTCCGAGCCCTCCGCCCCAGTACGAGCCACCAAAGCGGGAAGACGGCCCTTGACGACGGCCATAAAATCTGTGTTGCACTCAGGCACTCGGAGAGCAAGCTCATCGTGGATTTTACGGACACCTCGCCGACACATCCCGCGAACTTCAACGCGCCGCCCGCCGTCACCGTTGCCTGTGTCTTGTTTGTCCTGCGGCTGCTGATCGCCGAGGAGGTGCCCCTGAATGAGGGATTGCTGCGAGCCGTGGAGATTATCTTGCCACCCGATACGCTTCTCAATCCAACATTTCATGCCGATCCCACACGTTGCCCCGCCGTAGTAGCGGGCAATACCGAGGTCAGCCAGCGGGTTGTCGCGGCGCTCCTGCAAGCTTTCGGTCTCTCGGCGGGCTCGCAAGCCACGATGAACAACACCCTTTTCGGAAACGCACATTTCGGTTATTATGAGACGGTCGGCGGAGGCGCGGGCGCAACGGCAAGCGCAGCGGGGGCGTCTGCGGTCCATACCCACATGACCAACACACGTATCACCGACCCGGAAATTATTGAGGCACGCTACCCCGTGCGCTTAGAGCGCTTCGCCGTCCGGGCACGCTCGGGCGGCGCGGGCCAGCACCCCGGCGGCGCGGGCATTGTCCGAGAGTACGTCTTCTTAGAACCCGTGGACCTATCTCTCCTCACGCAGAGCCGAATCACGGGTGGCTTCGGCGCAAACGGCGGCGAGGACGGTGCGCCTGGTCGGCAGTATCTTGTTCGTGCCAACGGAAACATCGAAGCACTTCCGGGGGTCGCGACGGCTCACTGCAAGGCGGGCGACAGACTCATCCTAGAAACTCCTGGTGGAGGGGGCTATGGCAAGCAAAAAACCTGATCGGCGAACACTGGGGCTCTGGCTGTGGCAAGGTGGTCGGCTTCTTGGTGGCGGCGGAGCGCTTGTCGTGCTGGCGGGCAGTGTGGCACCGTGGGTACTCTTCTCCCTCTTTGGCGTCCCGCTAGCCGCGCCCGGCGTGGTATTCGCTGGTGCCTGGTCCGCAGCAGCCGGTTGGGCGGGAATGGCAGCTCTGCGCCGAGCGCCGCTCCTCGCAGCAATCGCCGGGATAATCGCACTGGGGATTGGAATGAGTAGCGGCAAGACTGCCGTCCGGGCCGTCTCCAAACAGATTCTTTCCCTGCGCCTTCGCCTCAGCCCCATCAATGCGCGGCTAGAACAGATCCATCTCGCCCCCATCGAGCCCTTTGGGGAAGTGTCAAAGGCGGAGCCTGGCCCCGGCCCGGGCTGGGTAATTCTTGGAGGAGCCCTGCTTGCGCTCGGCGGAGTATCAGCCACACTGGGCGAGCGCTGGCGACGGTGCTGCCCGCAGTGCCGGAGGTTTTGGCCCGATGAGCGCCTCGCCTCGCTCCTTCACTGCCCCGGCTGCGGCCTCAAGCGCACCAATGCCCGCCAGTGCACGCGCTGCTGGCACGTGGCTCACGGAAAAGACACACACTGCGCGACCTGCGGCGACATCTTGCCATGATCCACGACATCACGATTCCGATGAATGCGACGATTGCTGTCTGGCCGGGCGACACGGAGTATTCTTTTACCACCACGGCGTGGGGAGAGGTCACCGTCGGGGCTGTCACGATGAGCTGCCACACCGGAACCCACGCGGATGCGCCCTGCCACTTTCTACCCGGTGGGATCGGGATCGCAGAGATCCCGCCGGAGATCTATATCGGGGAGTGCATGGTAGTCGAGGCCATCGGCACAGAGGAGATCGGGCCGGAAACATTCCAGGGAATCACGTTGCCGCCGCGTGTTCTCGTCAAAACCCTCGCCTGGACAGATCACACGCGCTTCCCCGCTGAGGTGCCGGTGCTCACGGAAGCCGCGGTCGCGTTTTTGGCGAGTTGTGGCGTGCGCCTGGTCGGGCTGGATGTGCCCAGCGTGGATCGCCTTCAGAGCAAAGACCTGCCAATTCACCATGCGCTAGCGGCGGCAGGAATTCACATTCTGGAGTCTCTGGATTTGCGGCAGATCACGCCAGGCCGGTATCAGCTGATTGCGTTGCCGTTGCGCCTCGACGGTGCCGACGGCTCCCCGGTGCGTGCAGTGCTGGCTTAAAGCTTCTCAAGAAGCATTCTGGTGTTCCTCGATCAAGGCGCTTAGCTCGGCGTGTCCGAAGTGCTGTGCCCAGCCTAGTGCGGTTGCTTTGAACTGTAGATCCTGAATGCTCAGATCAGGACTCGCGGACAGGATCAGCCGGGCGAGCTCAAGGTCTCTGCGAAGGACTGCCTCGTGCAAGGGAGTCCAGCCACCAGCTCCCAGCAGACGATTCGCTAGCTCGGGGTGAGCCTTTAACGCCGAGGGAACTTGGTCGTGCCACCCCAGATCACAGAGGGGGATAACATCGGGCAACGCTCCTTGAGCCAAGAGCCAGCGAGCGGACTTGGGCTGTACCAGACGCGCTGCCACTTCGAGCGGTGTCATCTTGCAGCGTAGAGGCGTATCGAGGTCGGGTGGCACGGGAAAGGCTTCTAACATCTCTAAGTCGCCCCGCCCGATAGCCTCGGTGAACGCGATCGTCTCCACATCCAGCGGGGGCATTTCCAGCGCGGGGCGAAACATCCACCAGGTCTGGCCGTTGCCCAGCGAGACAAAACCCAGCCGCTGGTAGATGTGAGTGGCGGCGTTGAGCAGGACATAACGACAGCCCAAGCGACGAGCATGCTGGCACGCAGCCCAGGAGATCGCCCGTCCGACGCCCTGGTTGCGCGCCTCGGGCAGCACGCCGACGTTGTAGATTCCCGCCACGTTGAGTGGGCCGCCCGACACATGCAGCAAGCTATGCCCGACGACTTTTCCCTCCAGCCAAGCACCAAAGTGGTAGGATTGACGCGGCTCTTGCTGTGCCAATGCCCTGAGCCTTGGGCCGTCGCTAGGCTCGTAGTACGGTAGCCCTGCCACGTCCCAGGCACTCCCCTCATCAAGCGCAATTGTCAGCCCCTCGGGAATCTGGAAGTCCTCCGGCTCCGCTGTCTCCACGTCCAGCACCATCCAGTGCGGCTCCCAGCCCCATGAAAAGCCACGTGCGATCAGCCGTGCTGCGAGATCACTTGGTAGTGTAGGCACCACCGACCAACAAGAGACTTGCCGTACTTGCCTACGTTGGACAAGCTCTAGCGCAGCATCAATCGCTGCCCCAGCGGTTTTCGCATCCATCTGGGGAAACGCAAGAATCACCTCGCCTAAGGCAGAAGGATCGGAGGCGGGAGAGTAGATCACGGTTACCCCGTTGTGACTCTCGACCTCACCGTTCGCTACGCTTGCATTTTCCGAGAACCAGCTAATGTGATTATCCGCAGCCGCTTGAACCAGCATCTCCATTCCCATAGCGATCAACTTCCTTTCACAAAGTATATCGAAAAGAAACTTTTGCACGAATCGTTGGTTCGCCCAATGGAATTGGGCGTCATCAGTAGCCTGCGGCTGCAAAGCCCGTTCCGGGCTACCGAATCCCCAGCCCGGAACGGGCTTTGCGGCGGAACGCCATTGCAGACGCCGGTTTCCAACCGGCGGCGAAGCGATTCATGAAAAAGGCTCGAAAAGAAACTTTATTGAGCCGACTTCTTGCCATCTCTCGTTGGTACAATGCACTCTATGAAACGCCTCGCCGCCGCTGCCTTTGCTGTGCTAGCCCTGATGCCCACCGTTTGTGCCCAGACTCCCCCAGTGACTGCTAGTACCATCAAGCTCTACCCGGTTAAGTACGCCACGCCCAAGGAACTTATGGAGCTGCTCACCAAGCTCCTTCCTGAGGTGCAGACGTTGCTCGGCCCTCAACCTAAGTATGTCCGCGACACGCTCCAAGGGGAAGATTTAGGCTCCTCGCCGACCACGCCCCGTCCGGTAGTCGCGACGGTGGATACGGTTGCTAAGGATGTCACTGACCAGTTCGTGCGTTTTCTGGTGCTTAAAGGCACGCCTGAGAAAGTCAGTGAGGCCATCGCGCTTCTGGAGCAGCTTGACCTTCCCGCGCCCCAGGTGCTTATCGAGGCGCAGATACTCGATATCAACGAGGGCTTCACCAGTGCCCTCGGCGTGAGCTACGAGCTCGCGCCCGGCGGTAAGACCGTCAAGGGCACGTTGGATAAGCCCAAGGGCAGTGGGCGCTTCGATGAGATCGTCTTTGGCCGCCTCTCCCGCGACCCGATTACGTTTAATGCCGCCATAGACGCTGCGATTCAGAAGAACCAGGCACGGCTTTTAGCCAGCCCCAAGCTCATGGTGCTCTACAACCAGCGGGCACGGATCTTTATCGGCGATGAAGTGACGTTTCTGCAAGGCACGCAGGTCACCCAAAACGGCGTCGCGCTCCAGACGGGAAAGGTCAATGTCGGAGTGGAACTCAATGTCACGGCCATCGGAAACCCCGACGGCACGATCCAGCTGAAAGTCAACCCAGAAGTCGGGAGCCTCACGCTACTCGAAACCCAGACCAACGGCATCTCGCTGCCCCGCATCTCACGGCGCACCGTCCAGACTTCCGTGCGCCTCAAAGACGGCGAGACGCTAGTAATCGGTGGCCTGATCGGCGAGAACGAGCTCAATACGGTTCATAAAATTCCCTTCCTCGGCGATCTGCCCATCTTAGGCCAGCTCTTCCGCCGCGATGGTCGAGAGAAATCCCGCTCCGAGCTGGTGATTATCTTAAAGGCGACCATTCAGAAACCATGAGCTACCTGGAAGTCGAGATGGCAGGGCCAATTGCCCGAATCGCCCTCAACCGCCCCGAGATTCACAATGCCTTCAATGAGCACGTCATCACGGAGCTGACCGAAGTCGTCGCTGATCTCGGAAGCGCATCGTCGCTTGAGGCGATTGTGCTCACGGGCAACGGCAAGAGCTTCTGCGCGGGGGCCGACCTGGAGTGGATGGGTAAGATGGTGGGCTACTCACACGACGAAAACCTCGCCGACGCCAAGGCGCTCCAGACCCTCTTTGAGACAATTGCCCAGTGCCCCAAAGTGGTGATTGCTGCTGTGAACGGCGCGGCGATGGGCGGCGGCGCGGGTTTAGTCGCTGCGTGCGACTATGCGATTGCCAGCGACAAGGCCTCGTTTGCGTTCTCCGAGGTGAAGCTCGGGATAATTCCAGCCGTCATCAGCCCGTTTGTGGTAGAGAAGATCGGCCTGGGCGCGGCGCGGGCGTACTTCACCACGGGCAGACGCTTCGATGCGACGACTGCTTTGCGGCTTGGGCTGGTACAGGAAGTGGTCCCCGCCGACGACCTTGCTGCCAGCGTGAATAGCGTCCTCACCGATGCTTGCAGCGCGGGGCCAAAAGCCATTGTGGCATCGAAAGCGCTGCTTCGAGAGTTGGCACGTGGCACGGCGGACACGGTCGAGGCCATCGCTCAAATTCGGGTTTCTCCTGAGGGTCAGGAAGGGATTCGGGCGTTTTTAGAAAAGAGAAAGCCAGTATGGAAAAGAGAGAGCTAGGAAACGGTGGGCCACAGCTCACCACAGTCGGTTTTGGAGCGTGGGCAGCGGGCGGCCCGTATGTGTTTGGGTGGGGCCCCCAGGACGACAACGACTCGATTGCCGCGATGCTCAAGTACCTAGAGCTCGGTGGCAACTGGATCGACACAGCGGCGGTCTACGGCTTCGGGCACTCCGAGACGGTTGTCGGAAAGGCCCTACGCGAGTTCGGTCAGCCCGTCTTTGTCGCCACGAAGTGTGGCAGAGTAGCCCCCCCCGCCCCCGCACCCAGAGGGTACCCGGGGGGAGCCAGTGTGCGCCCGCAGTCCGACCTGCGCCCGGAGTCCATCAAGAAGCAGCTCGATGGCTCCCTCCAGCGCCTGCAATTAGACTGCGTGGACTTGTTCCAGATCCACTGGCCCGACAACGACACGGGAACCGCGCTCGAAGACTCGTGGGGCATGATGGCGATGCTCCAAGACGAAGGCAAGTGCCGCTTTATCGGCGTGAGCAACTTCGATGTGCCCCTGCTCAAAAAATGCCACGCGATCCGCCACGTCCAGAGCCTCCAGCCCCCGTACTCGCTGCTTAAACGCGAGATCGAGGCCGAGATTCTGCCCTGGTGCCTAGAGAACGGGGTCGGCGTGGTGGCGTACTCCCCCATGCAGGCGGGCCTGCTCTCGGGCAGCTTTGACATCAACCGTGTGGCCGACGACGACTGGCGGCGCAACAACCCGCTCTTTCAGGAGCCACAGCTTACCAAGAATCTCGCCCTTGTCGAACGCCTACGGCCACTCGCAGAGGCGCACGGGAAAACTGTCGGCAACTTAGCCGCCGC
>JANNDD010000490.1:0-5419 GCA_031387365.1 Armatimonas sp.
AGTTCTCTCCAACTCGACGCTAAACTACGACTTAGGTGAAAAAGCCCGCCTCTACCGCCAGCGTGAGTCGCTTCAGAGCCTTTGCCTGGTAGCGCAAGACCGCCCGTGGGTGGAAGTTTGGACACGCGAAGAGGGCAATAGCTGGCGCGTCCGCGAGTTCACCGGCCTAGACACCACCGCCGAGCTTCCCGCACTCTCACTCAACCTCTCCCTTTCCGACATCTACCGCCGGATCGCCTTCGCCGCATAAAAAATCCCGAGGCACTAGCCTCGGGATTTTTGACTCTACTGAAATACCCCACCCACATCGCTGAAGATGGGCAGGTAGTCGCGCCAGACGGCGTGGCGGGTGCCGGAGACGTACTTGTTCAGCGCGATGTAGGGCGTGTAGCGCGGACGGCGTGGCTGACGCGTGAGCTTCATCCCGCACTTCTCCAGCGGCTTGTCGCCCTTGCGCGTGTTGCAGCGACGGCAACACGCCACTAGGTTCTCCCAGCTCATCGGGCCGCCGTTGTGCTTGGGAACGACGTGGTCAATCGTGAGTTCTTTGCTGACCTGGCCGCAGTACTGGCACGTGTAGTTGTCACGCGCGAAGATGCTACGCCGAGAGAGCTTCAGCTCCGGGAGAGGGCGACGAACATGCTGGCGCAGCTTGACGACCGAAGGGTGTGCAATGCTCTGGCCCTCAGCGGTAAACCATGCCTCAGCCGTGCGCATGTCTTCCTCGCCGTGCGTGTGCAAAATATCAGCCTTTCCCAGGTAGACCAGCACAATCGCCCGGCGGACGTTGCAGACATTCAGCGGCTCGTAATCGCTGTTTAAGACCAGAACCTCTTGACCCATTTCGGTAGACACTCCTCTCGTGAAACAAAAAAGCCCGCTTGCTCACGAAGAAGCAGGCGGGCTCAGAGACAGCAAGTGACCGGGCGCGTGTAGACCATGTGCCGATGCAGGCACAGGCCATCCACCCCCCGCTGTAGATGCCTCTCAAAGCCGACCCAATACTGCCGATAACGATACATGTAAGGGTATGATAACGTGAGACGATTAATCCGTCAAGGACAGATAAAAACGCCATGGCCGCTATCCCTTCTTGGAACCTCACCGACCTGTTCCAGAGCCCGGACGATCCCCGGCTCCTGGACACGCTTACCCAGATCACCCGGGCCGCACAAGACTTCGCGACGCACTACCAGGGCAAGATTGCCACTCTGAGTGCCGCCGCTCTCGCCGAGGCCCTGACAGCCTACGAACACCTGCTACAAGAAGGCAGCAAGCCCGCGACCTACGCGAGTCTTCGCTTCGCCGCCGACACCGCCCCCGAAAACGGAGCACTGGTTCAAAAGCTGCGCGAGAAGACCACCACAGCACTCCTGCCGATTCTCTTCTTCCCTATCGAGCTGGCACGCCTCGATGGTAAACAACTGACGGAATTTGCTGCCACGCCCGAGCTGGCGAACTGGCACCGCTACTTGCTCCAGGCCGCCAATACCGCCCCGTTCATGCTCTCGGAAGAGGAAGAGAGGATTCTCGCACAAAAAGCGAACACGGGCAGCCGGGCCTGGGTGCGGCTTTTTCAGGAGCTGACCTCCAGCCTGCGTTTCGCCTACGATGGCAAGAGTCTCAGCCTGTCGGAGATCACCGTTCTACAGTACGATCCCGACCGCGATGTCCGTCGCCGTAGCACCGAAGTTCTCACGGAAGGCTTACGGCCCCATGCCCGGACGTTAGCCTATATCTACAATACACTCGTCCAGGACAAGGCCGTTGAAGACACGCTCCGTGGCTACACGCACCCTGAGCAGGCACGGCACCTTAACAATGAGCTGACAGCAGAGATCGTCGCCGCCGTCACCGACACCGCAGAGGCGGGCTATCCCCTAGTGGGCCGCTACTACCGCGCTAAACAAAAGCTCCTGGGGCTAGACGCCCTCATGCACTACGACCGCTATGCGCCGCTCCGCAACAATGAGCCCACGGTGCCCTTTGCGGCGGCGCGCGACGAAATCCTCACTGCGTTTGAGAGTTTCGAGGGGAGCTATGCCGCCGCGGGGCGTGCCTTCTTCAAGGAGGGCTGGATTGATGCCGCACCACGCCCGGGCAAGCAAGGCGGTGCCTTCTGCTCCTACATTACCCCGGATCTGCATCCCTACATCTTCCAGAGCTACCTGGATCGTGCCACGGATAAGAACACCCTGGCGCACGAGCTCGGCCACGGTATCCACTCGTTTCTCTCCCGGGGCCAGAGCTACCTGAACTTTCACGGCACGCTGCCCATGGCAGAAGTCGCCTCTACCTTCGCGGAGCTACTGGTCTTCGAGCAAGAGCAAGCACAGGCCACCGGGGAAGCGCGGCGCGCACTCTTTGGGCGGGTTCTGGAAGACTCTTTCTCCACAATTCACCGCCAGACCGCGATGTATCGGTTTGAGCAAGCCGTCCACGCGGAGCGTAAGCAAGGCGAGCTCTCTGTAGAGCGCCTCAGCGCACTCTGGCAAGAAAAAATCAGTGCAATGTTTGCGGGCGCGGTAACCCTGGGGGAAGATCATGCGCTCTGGTGGAGCTACATCCCCCACTTTATCGGCACCCCGTTCTATGTCTATGCGTATAGCTTCGGGAAGATGCTAGCACTGGCACTCTACTTCCGCTACCGCCGAGAAGGTGCCCCGTTCGCCCAAAAGTACGTTGCCCTGCTCTCAGAGGGTGGCTCGCAGTTCCCAGCGGAGCTCGTGGCCTCACTCGGGGTGGATTTAAAGGATCCGAGTTTCTGGCAAGGAGCTCTGGATATTCTAGAGGGCTGGGTGACGGAGTTCGAGGCCCCCCGCTAGATTTACCT
This sequence comes from Armatimonas sp., assembly GCA_031387365.1. Lineage (GTDB taxonomy): Bacteria > Armatimonadota > Armatimonadia > Armatimonadales > Armatimonadaceae > Armatimonas. Next base: position 2,834 of record JANNDD010000490.1, read on the forward strand.
GATTTACACGGTGTTATGCAGCGCGGCACGGGGCTTGCAATTTCCCAGAGTGCACGAGAAACACCTTAATATTGCCCGGCACGGCGAAAGCGCGTTGTCCGGGCATTTTTTTGCGTTCCGCCCCGTGAGCGTGATGAGACTAAGGTGCCCAGCTCTCGTCGGGGGTGAGCGAGGCGCAAACCTGGGCAAGCAGCTCCGCACAGGCATCGGCATCCGCGAGCGAGATAATCTCACAGGGCGTGTGCATGTAGCGCAGCGGCACCTCCACCAGCCCGGTGCAGACTCCCGCGAGCGCGATCTGCATCGCATTGGCATCCGTGCCCGTTCCGCCTGGAGTTGCCTGCAGCTGCACAGGAATTGCAGCAGCCTGCGCCACTTCCACGATCCGGTCCGCGAGCTTACGGTTGGCATTGGCTCCGCGAAGCACCCCCGGACCGCCCCCGAGCTTCATCGGGCTTACTTTGCGCTTGTCCATGGAGGGGAAGTCGGTTGCGAAGGTCACATCCACCGCGATTCCAATGTCGGGCTTGACACCGTGGGTAGCCGCGTGCGCTCCTCGGAGGCCAATCTCTTCCTGCACCGTGGCAACCGCAAAGACAGCCGCTTGTGGGTTGAGCGCCTTCACACGCCGTAGTGCCTCCGCGACAACCCAGGCTCCCACGCGATTGTCCATGGCACGGCCCGCCACGCGATCGCCCAATAGAGGTTGCCAGCCATCCACGTAGACCGCCGGATCCCCGATCTGCACGCCAGCATCAAGCGCTTCTTGTTTGTCCGTGACTCCCAGATCAATCCAGAGGTCTTCGAGCTCGATCTTCTTGCCGCGCTCATCCGCAGCAAGCAAATGGACGGGCTTCTTACCGATAACACCGTGCACGGGGCCCTTGCGGGTCTGGACTACCACGCGCTGGCCCACGATATTTACGTTATCGTGACCACCGATCGTCCTAAAGTAGCAAAAGCCCTCATCGTTGATGTAGTGAATGAGAAATCCAATCTCATCAATGTGGCCTGCTAACATCACGCGCGGGCTGCCTGTAGGATTCACGACCGCAATTACGCTTCCGAGGGGATCGGTTGTCACTTCATCGGCAAATGCGGAGACATAGTCACGAAAATTCTTTGCATTGGGTTCCTCAAACCCGGAGGGTGAGGCAGTTGTAATCATTCGCTCCAGAAATGCGAGCGCATCGTCAGTAATCATTGCGAGCTATTCTACCCCAAGCGCCTCTAAAATTGTATGGATCGCAGCAACGACCTCGGGGTGCGTGACATCGCGTGGGCGAGGTGCTTTTAGTACTAGCTCCTGCTGAATACTCGCCGGGCGCTCCGAGAGTACCAGAATACGGTCGGCGAGCTGGGCGGCTTCCTCAATATCATGGGTCACCAGAATAGTGGTACAGGGGCGCTCTGTCAGAAGCCTTGCGAGCTCGGCACGCAGCTTCAGGCGGGTGAGATAGTCCAGCGCGGAGAACGGCTCATCTAGCAGCAAGACATCCGTCTCCCCGGCCAGCGCACGGGCAAGCTCGGCGCGCTGTCGCATGCCTCCAGAGAGCTGGCGCGGGAAGTGCTGCGCGAACTCCGCTAGCCCCACCAGAGTGAGCAGCTCTGTCACCCGTGCCTCGCGCTGACTTCCGGGCAGCTCGCGCACGCCCAGCGCAATATTTTTCCGAACCGTCAGCCAGGGAAGCAAGCCATCCGCCTGGTAGACCATGCGTGTCTTCCCACCCCGCTGGATGCGGCCCTCGCTCGGCGGAAGCGCTCCCGAGAAGAGATTGAGCAAAGTGGTTTTTCCCGCCCCGCTGGGCCCGACAATCGCGACAAACTCCCCTTTTGCCACGGTCAGCGAGACGTTGGAGAGAACTTCGGTTGCATCGTAGCGCAGGGTGACATTCTCAAGCCGGATCATCGCTCATACCCCCAGCGCACGGCAGGCAGACGGCCAAGTAACCCCAGCAGGCGATCCGTCAGGATTCCGAGGGTGCCGATGGCAATGATTCCTACAATGGCTAAGTCAAGCATCTGGCCATTGCGGGCATCGTGGATCAAAAAGCCCAGCCCCCCCTCACGCGAGACCATCTCCGCTGCGACAATCACCACCCAGGCCAGGCCCGCCGTCACGCGCAGTGTTGTAAAAACCTGCGGCAAGATCGCGGGCAGCGTGATCGCAAACACACTGAGGCCGTAGTCGCGGCCCACGCGAAAATAGATCTGCGGCACAGCAAGAGTCGCCGCCATTGTCCCCAGCACGAGCGGCGGAAAAGTCGCGCCAAAGACCAAAAAAATCACGGGCGGATTCCCCAGACCAAACCAGAGAATGGCGAAGGGAATCCAGCTTAAGGGCGAGACAGCACGCAGGAAGTTCACCACCGGCAGCAGGGCCTCCCGCAGTGGTGCCACGCGCCCCAGCGCGACGCCCAGTGGCAGGCCTAGAAAAGCTGCCAGCCCGTACGCGACGACCACGCGCCAGAGCGATGTCCACGTTTCTTTGGGCAGCTCCCCCGAGGAGAGACTCCTCATAAATGTCTTCCCCACCTCCAGAGGTGTTGGGAATGTCTCGCCGCCGGGTAGCCTGCGTGTGAGGGC
>JANNDD010000494.1:0-8771 GCA_031387365.1 Armatimonas sp.
CAAACGACGAAATCAACCCAATTACGGTGGCGATAGCAATCGCGGCGAATGTCTTGCGGCGGCTCGCCCCGACACTATCAGCCATCTTGAGGGCTTCAAGCTGGTGGGGCATGGGCAGGCAGCGCATGTCGAAGTTGCCCAACACAGGGCGCATGAACGCCAGCACCGTGAGGTCGGCGGGGGTGAGCAGGCCGGTGCCAAACGTGCGGGTCAGCAAGTGGTTAACATCCACTTCCGGCCCGAAGAGCCAGGCGTTTCCCGTCTCGGCACGGATGCGCGTGGCCGCAACCATATAGCAAAGAGAGAGAATAACCAGTAATGCCGCGATGAGGGGCTGCATTCCGGCAACGATACAAAAGCCGATCATCAGGCCCGTGGAGACCAGCAGCCCAATCGCCGCCGTTCGGTAGCTGAGCGCCTCGTCGGTGTCGTCTAGGTCGCCGGACTCACTCTTAGAGCCGCCAAATGCCATCGAGACCACTTCCTTGACATAGCTCCGCGCTAGCCAGAGCGGGACGAGGGCAAAGGCCAGAAACGCGCCCGCACCCTGCTGCCCGATAAATGGGAAAGTCGCACGCTGTGTCCCGGTCATTCCGGCGTCTATGTTCAGCGCCGCCCCCACCACGTTCTCAAGGCGCGTGAGAAGAAAGAAGAACCAGCCCGAAAAAGTGACCTCGACCGGAATGAAATACGCCACGCCTACCACAAACGGGTAGAACGAGAGTGGTGTGCGGCCCATCGCGTTCCACGGGGGGCTGGAGACGATGGAGGGCAGCTGCGCTAGGTCAGTGTCGGCGCGGAGCGAGACCAGGGGGAACTTCGGGTCGTTGAGCGCGAGGGTATTGATGAGGGCCACCGAGAACGGTAGCACTATCCCCGCCCAGAAGAGCTTGTTGCGAAAGAGCGAGTTTTTGGAGTCGTCCGCGCCCGCCTCAACTAAAGCGAGCGGCAGAGCGACCGTTGGGAAGCTGAGCTTCTCACGATCCACCCACTGGCGGCGCATGAGCGAGACCAGACAGAACGTCGCAAACGTGAGCGTCAGCAGAAAACCGACCCAGACAAAGAGCTGAGGCGCCCAGAGGCCCCACGGCGGCGTGGTCTTGCCTTTGTAGAAACCGTCGAGCACTTCCGGGTTGGTCTGGGCCATCCAGTGGGGCACGAAGCGATGAAACGTCGAGGCCCAGGCATTGGCATCCGTGGCGTAGTGAAACGAGGCAACAATCGTGGGCACCAGAAAATGGAGCTGGCCGGAGGAGCTGAGCACCGTGGAAGTGGTCACCATCACGTACACCATCAAGATCTCCGCCGCCGAGAGTGCCGACTGCGGCAGCATCCGTCGTAGCAAGAGATTCACCCCCGCCACTCCGAAGATTAGTGTCACCGCCCCCACGGGAGTGGCCGTGGCCGCAATCGCCGAGTGGCCCTGCACCCCGCTCATCACCAGCTCGGCGAAGTGAATCCAGAGGTTGGTCAGCCCCGTCAGCCCCAGCCCCAAAAGCACCGAGCGCACTGTCAGTCCCAGAGCCCGCGTGTTTTCCAGAGCCCGCGCATTTCTCATGTGGGTATTATAGCCCCTTAACCCTCGCTGGGCGGGGGTGGGAGGGAAAGATTCCGATGCACTCGACTAAACAGTGCGAGCAGCACGCCTAGCTCATGGCGTGTCGGGTCGAGGCGGCGAAAGAGGGCTTTGACGAGCGCGGGCACGGGGCTTGGCGTGCCGGTACGCACAAAACCGCTGGCCTCCATCACACCGTCTAAGTGCCGGTCAAACTGCACGAACTCATTCTCCGTCGGCGCATCGGCAACTGTTGCCGCAACTTGCTCTCCCGGCAGGCTACGCGTGATCTCGTAGAGCGTGAGCAAGACCGACTGCGCGAGATTGAAGCTTGGGTAGGCCGCCGTGGTGGGAATGCGCACGACCCAGCGGCAAAGGCTCAGGTGCTCGTTGCGCAGGTCGTCGTCTTCCGGGCCAAAGACCAGCGCCGTGGTGCGACTCACGCGCTCGGGGAGCTTCTCTGACCACTGTGGCAGGCTGACATAGTGCGCCGGGTTCTCACCTTTTCGGAGCGCCAGCCCGACCACTTCCTGCATGCCGTCGAGCGCCTCGGGGAAGCTAGCGTGAACCGTCATCGCGTCCAAAATCACCGACGCATCCCGCGCTGTGACGCACGCTCGTTCCCGGTCATAGCCACGCGGCGCAACCAAGTGCAGGTGCGAAAAACCGAGGTTCTGCATCGCCCGCGCCACCGAGCCGATATTGAGGCTCTCCTGCGGCTCGATGAGAATGATATGGAAGTTGTTCAATGGGGTCCTATTGGGGTCACCGCCGATTAGAACGGCGGTGCTAAAGAGCGTCGCAGGCTCCGCTACGAAGGCCGTCCCGGCCATACCGAATTTCTATGGGCGGCACGCCCTTCGTAGCCACAGCCTCTCCAGTCCCGCCGTTCTAATCGGCGGGGCAAACCGCCAGCACTTTGATCTCGACATGAATCCCACGCGGGAGCGCGGAGACTTGGATCGTCGTGCGGGCGGGGCGAATCTGGCCCAGATACTCGGCGTAGATTGCGTTGTAGGTGGCGAAGTCTTTGTCGAGATCCGTGAGGAAGCCGGTGACATCAACGACGTTTTCGAGGCTGGCTCCGGCGGCTTCTAAGATGACTTGCAGGTTGTGGAAAACACCGTGGACTTCGTTGGCGAAGCTTGAGGGGAGCTCGGTCTCGCCGCGCTTGTGGGGGCCGAGGCCGCTGATAAAGAGAAAGTTGCCCACGCGGCGGGCGTGGGGATAGGCGGCGACGGGGTCCGGGCCGCTGGGGGCCATTAGCTCTGTTCCATTCATGCGTTGTACACTACAGAGTAAATTGGATTTGCGCAAGCCGGATGCCCATGATAAAATCCGGGGGTTGTCTTGACAGAGGTTGACAAAATTATGTATGCAGTGATTCGAACGGGCGGCAAACAATATCGTGTCGCAGAAAAAGATACTATCGTCGTTGAGAAGCTGGAAGGCTCCGAAGGCGATGTCTTGACCATTGAGGATGTCTTGTTTCTCGGTGGAGAGACGCCAGTGTTTGGTACTCCGACAGTGAGTGGTGCGAAAGTGACCGCGACCATCGTGAGCCAGGGCAAGGGCAAGAAGATTAATGGCATCACCTATATCAAGGTGAAGAACCACCAGCGCCACTATGGCCACCGCCAGCTGGAGACCCGTCTGCGCATCGACTCCATCGCTGCGTAGGCTCTTTATAGAGAAGGAATACAGAAAATGGCACATAAAAAAGGGGTAGGCTCGTCCCGCAACGGCCGCGATTCCAACGCCCAGCGCCTGGGTGTTAAGGAGTATGCCGGACAGTACGTCACCGCCGGTTCTATCCTGATCCGCCAGCGTGGCAGTGAGTTCGATCCCGGCAAAAATGTTGGACAGGGCAGCGACTACACGCTCTTTGCCAAGATCAACGGGATCGTGAAGTTCGAAGGCCACAAGCAGACACGCCGTATCTCGGTGTATGCAGTGGCTCCTGTCGAGGAAGTGGCGCCCACGAGCGCGTAAGCTTTCTGACGAAAGAAACTCAGGCCCGGTCTGCTTGGCAGCCGGGCCTTTGCTTTGGGGTACCCCATGTTTATTGATGAAGTTGAAATCTGGCTGATGGCGGGAAGTGGGGGCGCTGGTGCCCTGACTTTTCGCACCGAGAAGCATGTCCCTCGGGGCGGCCCCGATGGCGGTGATGGTGGGCGTGGGGGCTCTGTGATCTTTGAAGTAGATCCAAACCTCTCCACCCTGCTCGATTTCCGGCCTGGTAAGAAGTACCGAGCGGAGCGGGGTGAAAATGGCCTGGGAAAGCGCCAGTTTGGCAAGCACGGCCCCGATCTCGTGCTGAAAGTGCCACCCGGAACCCAGATCCGCGATGCCGAGACCAAAGAACTCCTGTCTGATCTTGCCCATGTCCCGCAGCGCGAGACTCTTGTGCAGGGCGGGCGCGGCGGACGAGGCAATGTCCACTTTGTCACCAGTGTCCATCAGACTCCCAAGTTCGCCGAGAAAGGGGAGCCGGGCGAGGAGCGACGGGTCAAGCTGGAGCTGAAGCTGCTCGCTGATGTGGGGCTACTGGGCTATCCCAATGTGGGTAAGTCCACACTTCTGGCTGCGGTGAGTGCGGCCCGGCCCAAGATCGCGGACTATCCCTTTACCACGCTTGTCCCTAATCTTGGGGTGGTGCGTGCGGCGGATCACCATCACTTTGTGATGGCCGATATACCGGGGCTGATTGAGAATGCCAGTGAGGGCGCAGGGCTTGGGATTCAGTTCCTCAGGCATCTGGAGCGCACACGCTTGCTGGTGCACATGCTCGATGTCTCCGGGCTCTCCGGGCGCGACCCCCTGGAGGACTTCGCAATCATCAACCGTGAGCTGGCTGCCTTCTCCGAAGACTTAGCATCGCTGCCTCAAGTGGTCGTCTTTTCACGCGTAGACGTGCTGGCGGATCGTACAGGCCTGGTGGCACTGCGCGAACACTTTGAAGCACTCGGGCTGGAGGTCTTTCCTATCTCCAGTGTGACGAGTGAGGGGGTTCGCGATCTGATCCTGCATATCTGGACTCGCCTGCAGGCGCTTCCCAAGGACTTGCCGAAGCTGAGTGGAGTGGTTCATATCACGACCAACAGCCGTGATGACGAAGACCCACGCCGCTTTACAATCGCCCGCAACGAGGAAGGGGTGCTCGTAGTCTCTGGCAAGGGACTGGAGCGCGCCGTGGCAATGACGGACATGGGCAATGAGTATGCGGTGCGCCGCCTACAACGTCAGCTAGAGCGCTGGGGAGTCTTTGCCAAGCTCAAGACCGCGGGTGCCCAAGAGGGAGACAGCGTTCGGATTCGCACGGCTGAGTTTGATTATGTGGACGAAGACGCGTGGGGTCTTGAAGAGGCTGGGGAAGACGACGAAGGCGACGACGCGGTATAATTGTGAACAATGGTACAAACTCCAACAGAGGAATCGGCACCCCTTCCTAAAGTTCCGATTCCAACTCTTGAACGCCTGACTACCTACTTGCGGTGTCTGGTGGACTTGGGCGCAAGTGATGTACATACCATCTCCTCCGCGCAGATCGAGCAGGTCACCAGCATTAGTGCGGCGCAGTTTCGTAAAGATCTCTCCTATTTTGGAGAGTTTGGCAAACCCGGCGTCGGCTACCAGGTGGCGGAGCTGGAGGCGCGGATCGCGCGGATTCTTCAGATCCACAAGCTCCAGCCCATCTTGCTGATAGGGGCAGGAAACTTGGGGATGGCGCTTGCCGCCTATCCTGGGCTGACAGAACATAAGTTTCGCATTGTTGCCCTCTTTGATAGCGACCCTAACAAGATAGGTAAGCGCGTCCATGGGATGGATATTATTGATTTCAACCGTATGGGGGAGATCAATATCGCTCTGCAAGCACAGATGGCGATTCTTGCCGTGCCCACCAGTGCGGCACAGGCCGCTGCCGACTGTGCCATTCAGAGTGGGGTACGCGCTCTGCTGAACTTCGCCCCGACGGCGCTGAAGGTGCCACCAGGAGTGGTGGTGCGCCATGTCTCGTTCTTGCAGGAGCTGGCAGTGCTCTCTTACCACCTGACTGAGACCGAAAAGCGAGGCCAGTGATGGGGGCGCGGCGGCGCCGTGTACTCGCCTGGCTACTTTTAGTGTCGCTGGGGAGCTTTGCATTGGTTCTGGGAATACGGCTGCGGCCTGTGCCGAGAGTGATAATCCCAGCGCTCCCTCCCCAATCGCTCGTGGTCAGCTACCTCAAAGTCGGGCAGGGGGAAGCCTCCTGGGTGAAGACTCCTGATGGTCGCTTTTTGGTCATCGGTGCCGGGCCACCTGGTGCTGGGGCGCAGGTAGCGGAGTCGCTCCTGGCTGCTGGGGCGCAGCAAATTGATCTGCTCATTCTTCCGTACCCTTACAGTGAGTCTCTTGGGGGCGCGCAGGAGCTAATCGCCCGTTTCCCCATCAAAGCCGCTCTCGATCTGGGCTGGGAGCAGGTTAACCAGCGCCAGCAGGAGACACGCAGTGCCCTGTTGAAGCGCGGTGTCCCCCTTCATATTGGGCGTGCGGGGCAGGCATTCGAGCTTGGCCCGGGGGGGCGGCTTGATGTGCTTTTTCCCCACTTGCCTTTTGTCGCGCGGACACCTGCTGCTGCCAATAATGCCCTGGTGCTTCGCCTGACCTGGGGAAGCACCCATTTTCTCTGGGAGAGCGGCTTGGAAAGGGCCGGAGAGCAAGCACTACTCGCACTGGGCCAGGACCTCTCGGCTGATGTGCTTCGGGTTGCTCGCTTTGGCAATGCTGGTGCTTCCTCGCCAGAGCTGCTGCACCTGGTCGAGCCTCAGTTCGTGGTGGTGAGCGTCGACGATAAAACAGGAGCCCTGCCTGCGCTGTCTACACTGGAGCGCTTGAGAGCAACGGGCGCGACGGTTCTGCGGACCGATACACAGCCGCGTGACCTCTTTTTCTTCTCCGATGGTCAACAAGTCACTCAGGCACTCTAACGGAGCGCGGCCACGAACCGCTGGGTGATCTGGGCGGGGCGGGTGATCGCTCCCCCCACAATCACCGCAAAAGCTCCGGCGTCTAGCGCCCTGCGGGCATCGTCTGGTGAGTGGATACGCCCCTCGGCAAAGAGTGGTACAGGGAGATTTCTCGCCGCGAGGCGGGTGACAAGCTCAAGATCCGGGCCGACGAGCTGAGGCGAGCTCGGGGTGTAGCCGGAGAGCGTGGTTGAGATCGCATCCGCACCCGCTTCTATGGCTACCAGCGCCGACACTTCACTATCAATATCGGCTAGGATAAGCCGCCCCGTCTCGCGTTTGACTGTCCGGATCAGCTCAGCCGTCGAGCCTTCTGGGTGGGGGCGCAGAGTGGCATCTAGGGCGATAATCTCCGCTCCCGCCTCGGCCACCGCGACTGCCTCACGCAGGCGCGGCGTGATGTAGACCTCCTCAAACCCCGGCACCACGACTTTCCAGAGCCCGAAGAGCGGCAGTTCGGGCACGGCGTGTTTGATGGCCGCGATGTCCACAGGGGTGTTGGCGCGAATCCCGACCGCTCCCCCGAGCTTGGCCGCAAGCGCGAGTTTTGCCATGATCTCCGCGCCAAAGAGCGGCTCCCCTTCGAGTGCCTGGCAGGAGACGATCAGCCCGCCTTGAAGCGGTGTAAAAATCTTGTCCACAGCGCTATTGTATCCCGTACGCTCTTTGTCTCCACTCGCACCACAATCAGCGCGACATCGTCGTAGAAGCGTCCGGCGGGTGCGGAGGCCAGGGCCAGGAGCACGTCGGCGGCGACATCGGCGCTCACCGCACTCCGCACGGCCTCAGTGATGGCGATGGGATCGGCGTACTTGAAGAGGCCGTCGCTGGCAAGCAAAAGCGTGCCGGGGCCAGAGAGTTTTAGCTCAAAAGGAACGGGCTCGGCGCTTCCCGATCCCAGAGTCGGCTTGCGTTTCTGGGCTTCGGTCAGGTCAAAGTGGCCGTCGGCAGTGATCCACCATGCCTCCGAGCTACCCACAGAGGCCCCGATGATCTTCTGAGAAGTAAAGCAGAGTGCGACCAGGGTTGTCTGGCCCGCCTCTGGGTGCGCCGCCAGGGCATCATCAAGGGCTTTGAGCAGACCACGCCAGACACGCGAGTCACGTCGCACAAGCCCTGCACCTTCCATTTCAACGGTCTCAATGGCAAGCTGCGCTGCCTCGCCCCCGCGAGGCTGGCCGCCCACTCCATCGGCAACGGCTAGTACCAGAGAGTCAGAAGCCGCATGGAGCACCAGAGCCCGGTCTTCTGATGCCTCGCCTCGGTAGCTGTCCAGCCGCGAGGCGAGGGTAAATATCACTACTCGGCGACCGTGGTTCCAGCTTGATAGGTTAGTTTCCAGGCACCGTAGACCCCAACCAGCAAGACCACAATGGACATCGGGCTCCAGCCAAACGACTTGAGGGTGATGCCAATAGGATCGCTTTGAACAGCAGTGCGCACCTGCTCAGGAATCCGGCCTTGGGCGATCAGCTTGTCAATTTCCATCCCAACGAGCATGTAGCGGCTCACCATTAGAGAGAACGCAGCCACCAGAGTGCTGAGGATCGCCGGAGCGAGCCCGGTGCGTCCGCCCGCAATCAGCACAACTAGGCCAATAACCCAGCCAATCCCGGCGGTAACCAGCGCGAACCCGAACCCTGTGGCGTTGACGAACAGCGCATAGAGCCAGGCGCAGAGTATGCCTACCGCTAGGCCCGCCGCAAGCCCCAGAAATAAGCGGGCAGGGGGTGCCTGCGACTCCATCTCCGCCGCTGTGCTCACATGGGGACGGTAGGCGCTCGGGTCGGCGGTGGGCCGGGGCTGCGCGGCGGGAAGTGCCGGTTTTGCATTCGGGTCGCTAAAGTTTAAGCGCGGTTTCTCTTCTTCTGCCATTCAAATCCTCCTAAGATAACCTGACAGGATTGTAACATAAGTTAGGCACAACGAAAAATTATTTTTCGGGGCGACCCATCGCCTCGTTGGCGGTGGCTTCCAGCACAAGCGTGATCGGGGTGGGCTTCGTACCATGGGACGGACCCATCTGTGGGTCTGCGAACCGGGCAATCGTGGTGGTCTTGCCAAAAGGAACCCGGCGCGAGGCCTGGAGCGACTCCGTGACTTCACGGCGCGTGCCCCGTAGCCGAGCGGCCTGCGTGGTGAAGAGAAGCTGGACTTCCCCTGGACTGCCGTGGAGAGTTCCCTGAAGCTCACACATACCGCCACTGAGG
>JANNDD010000516.1:0-3275 GCA_031387365.1 Armatimonas sp.
TCGGCGGCGTCGAAGGCACGGTGACTTTTGCCCGCAATGGGAAGCCGCTCGGCGACACCCGGATTACCCTCAGCTCCGACAGCGAAAACCGACGCTGGCACACGCGCACCGATAGCCAGGGGCATTTTGTCTTTCGCCATATCCCCATTGGCAAGTACACCTTGCGCGATGGTGCGCTGCACCACAGCGCGGGATCCTACAAGACGTTCCCCGTTGTCGAGGCCAAGATCACTCAGGAAAACATCAGCCTGAAGCCAAACGGCGCGACACTGGAGCTGGCCTACACGCAGCAACGAACCTACGGAACTAAGGAAACCCCCACTCTCGCACTCACGGGAATCGGCAGTGTGGGAGAGAAAATCGCCGTCACGCTGTTTCGGGCACGGCTCGCGGATGTCCTGACGAAAGCCGAGAGCGCGACGGCGCTGGGGCGACTGGGCAACCGCTGGGGCGACGATGTGGGCAAGCTGCCGCCCGCACTGGCCCCGCTCTGCCAGACCCCTCTCACCGAAACGACGGAAGAGATTGCCCGCGTGGACCGCGAAGGGTTCTACTCGATGCGCCTGCCGCTCCGGGGGCTTAAAAACCAGCCGGGCCTCTACTTCGCCCGCCTGACCCACGAGAAACAAACAGTCTGGACCTGGGTGCATCTCACCGACACTGCGCTCGTCACGCAGTTCTCGCCCGCCGATAAGCGCCTGCTCGCCTTTGTGGTGGACATTGCGAAGGGCACGCCCCGCCCCGGCGCACTTGTCCAGCACTTTGCGGGCGGCAGTGCGCAGGCACAGGGAAAGACCGATGCCAGTGGCCTGGTGACCCTTTCGGCTTCCGACGGAAGCGGCACCGCGACACTCGCGAGCATCGGGAACGACGAAACCATGGTCTATGCTCAGGACGGTTACGAGGAAGATAGCCGAAGCCTAGTGGCCCACACCATCACGGACCGGCCACTCTACCGCCCCGGCCAGACCGTCCACTACAAGACCATCCTGCGCCGCCCCGTGTCCGGGAGTGCCTCGACCTACGGGCTACCTAGGGGTGAAGTGGCACAGCTCACGATCACCGATCCAGCGGGGCTGGAGCTGCTCAAAGAAACAAAGACAATCAGTGCCAGCGGCGCGATCGCTGGGGAGTTCTCTGTCAATCCCGAGGGCCAGATGGGCTTCTACGACATTGAGGTGAAGGTCGGCGAGCAAAAACGCAGCCATAGTGTCGAGATTGCCTCGTACCGCAAGCCCGAGTTCTCGGTGAGCGTCACCCCGAAGCAGACACGTATCCTGCGCAACACCCGGCTCGACGCCACCATTGCCGCGACGTACTACTTTGGTGCACCCGTCGCCAATGCAAAAGTGCGCTGGAGCCTCACCCGCGAGACGGATTGGTCGTCGGACTATGACAATACCGGCTGGCCGAGCATGGAGGAGGATCTGGCGGGCGAGGACTACGGCTCCGGAAGCCTAGTCGCCGATGGGGAAGGCACACTGGATGGCACGGGCCACCTGACTCTCTCCTTGCCCACGGAGCCCGAAAAAGACGCCCGCACGGACAGAGAAGACGAGAAAGATACCGAAAACCCCATCAAGAAACTGCCCCCCGCCCAGACGGAGCGCTACAAGCTCACGGCCTATGTGGTAGACAATGCGGAGCGCGAGGTGGAGCAGAGCGCCGAGGTGAGTGTGACGGCGGCCAATGTGAAGATCTCGCTCACCCCCGAGGGCTATCTCGCACGGGTAGGACAGCCCACACGCCTCTTTGTGACGGTGCGCGACCACGACGGCAAGCCGCTCGCCAGTGCGCCGGTGAGTCTGCATGTCGAGCGGGCCGACAAAAAAGGACCGGTAACCGTCCTGCCCGTACAGCAAGCAACCACCGGCCCCGACGGGCGCGCCATCCTGACGGTCACGCTCCCCAAGAGTGGCGATCTGGACCTGATTGCTACCACCAAAGATAGCGCCGGGCACGAGGCGCAGACCCACCAGACCCTCTGGGTGACACCGCAGGACGAGACCAGCGCCGACAGCACGCGCCTCTCCGGCCTGACCCTGGCCACCGACAAGCGCAGCTACGCGCCTGGCGAGACGGCACGTGTGGTGATCGGCGCGGCGGACACGGGGCAGATGGTCTTGCTCACGATCGAGGGCGAGAAGATCTACAAAGCCATCCCCGTTCTGATCCGCCAGAGTGTCACCCAGATCGCAATTCCCGTCCTCGATGAGTACGGCCCCAATGTCTCGCTCAGCGCGGTCTATGTCCAGAAAAAGCAGCTCCTCCAGACCGAGACACCCCTGCGGGTCACCCTGCCACGCAAGACATTAACCATCGCCCTTACCCCGGAGCGCCCTCAGTACGAGCCGGGTCAGCCTGCCACTTTTGAGGTGGCGGTCACCAACAGCGACGGCAAACCCGTGGCGACGGAGCTCGCGCTCTCGGTGGCAGACGAGGCGATCTACGCGCTCAAAGAGGACGATCCCAAGGCGCTGCGCAAAACGTTCTATCCCCACCGCACCAGCCAAGTTCGCACGCGCCACTCCTTTGAGATTCTCTATCTGGCGGGCGACGGTAAAGACGGCATCAAAGTCAAGACACGCGAGAAGTTCGTGGACACGGCCTACTGGAACCCTGCGCTACGCACCAACGCCATGGGAAAAACCAGAGTAACCTTTACGCTACCGGACAACCTCACGACTTGGCGCGCTGTCGCCCATGCCGTGAGCGACGAAACAGCGGTCGGCTACGCACGCGCCAAGATCATCGTCAACCGTCCGTTCTTTGTGCGCCTGGACATGCCCCGTTTTGTGGTGGAGGGCGATCAGGTGCGGCTCACGGGCCTCGTGCACAACAACTCTGGCCAATCACAGACTACGCACCTTCGGCTCAAAGCAGCGGGGCTTCGCGAGCCTGAAAAGACACTCTCGGTCGCCTCGGGAACGGTCGGGGAGGCCACGTGGAGCTGGACGGTTCCAGGCGCACTCTCCGAGTCCACAGAAGTGGTGCTAGAAGGCTGGACGGACACCAAGCTCACCGACGGAGTGAAACTCCCGCTCACCGTGCGCCCATTTGCACGGGAAACCCTGACCAACTACGGCTTCGCACCCAATGGCACACTCAGCGTCGCTCTTCCCGCTGATGCCGTCGCCGAGCGCTCGTTTCTCACCGTCCGTGTCGCGCCCAGCCTGCACGAAACCGTAGCGGAGGCAACGGAATACCTGAAAAAATACCCCTACGGCTGTGTCGAGCAGACCGTCAGCCGCTTCGTGCCACTGATTGCAGCGGGC
>JANNDD010000518.1:0-3329 GCA_031387365.1 Armatimonas sp.
ATGGCGGCAAAGGCATCACTTTTTTGCTCTCGTGCCTCGATGAGTACCTTCCCCAGCTTTGCCAGGAGACGGACTTTATCGTTGATGGCGCGACCATTTCGCGTCACCTTCTCCGCCTGAGCGATTTCGGATCGGCGGAACATGTTCTGAATCATGCGGTCGTGCATGGCCAGAACCTGATCTGTGAGGCGGGCAATGGTCTCCAGAACGAAGGCGACCAAGTAGGCATAGCGTCTTTCTGGAGGAGCATTGCTCAGATACTGAGGAGTGTAGCGAGCTGCCTCACGCGCCAATAACTGAAGGCGATTCTGATGAATCAGCCGTCCCACCTCATCTGGGATACCGATTGCTTTGAGGAATTGAATCCGCGCAAGGAAGCGCAAAATCGTCACAGGAGCGGTTTTGCCGCTTGCTTGCTTGAGCCAAGTGAGCAGAATCTGAGTGGGGCTTATCTCCGGGGCAAAGGTTAAGAGTTTGTCGAGCTGTTGCTTCTGCTCAGTGGTGAGTGTTTGTGTCAGGCTCTTGGTGACAATGCTTTGCGCCTTGGCCCGCACCTCAAAAGCCAGACTTTCCAGGGAGGAGAGCGCAGGCACAATGACCTGCCGAACACGCATTTCCGCCAGTAGCTCCTCGATGAGTTTGATTCCACTGTCCGTTGAGAGGGCAACAGGGAGTAGAGCCTCGGACAGCTCCTTTTGGGTGGCAGCATCATAAGATCTAAACCCACCCAGAGGCATCAGCTCCAGTAAGTGCTCGCGCCGGGTTGCATCTCTACCGAGGGAATAGTTGGCCAGCTCGCTGGGATTTACCCCGATTTGCTTTGTGATATGAAGCAAAACGGCATCTGGTGGTTGCTCATTTGGCTCCCAGCGTCGCCCAGGGTAGCGCAGATATGCCCACTGGACGGCAAAGCCGATGCGGTTATGATGTCCTCGCTTCGCCTTGATGGCCGCTATTTGATCCTTGTTAAAAGTGAAGTACCGCTCGATCTCTGCCTGAGAAATGTCGTCCGGGATGTCGAGCAGACCAATACGCTGCGTCGGTGTCAGAACCGTGCGTGTTGCCAAAAACGTCTCCTTTTATCTATCCACGCAGAAGACGGAGCTTATTCTTGACTTGCTCGCGGCTGACCTGGGTATAGCGAACGGTGGTCTGAATGGCAGGCAGTCCTCGTGCGGTGACGTGCCCCAAATAGTAGGCGATCTCCTCAAGACTCCAGCCCGAAGCACGTGCTCGATGGGCGAAGTCATGACGCAAGTCATGAAAGGTGATGTCCTGGACTAACTCCCATTCATCCTTACGAGCCCGTTGCTTGAGAGTAGCGAACCATCTATGGATACCGTTTTCCGTCAAATGATCGGCTCGTTGGGAAACGAAGACGAAATCGCTCTCACGACGCTCATCACTCATTAGATAGGTATGGAGAGGGCGGCGTGCCTCATTAACGAGGTCAATATCGCGCATCTTGCCGCCTTTGTGACCTACGTGGATCCACCCGATTTTCGGCCCCACATGCGTATTGTCGCTTTTCAAATGTGCTACATCGCTAACGCGACAACCCGCCCAATATCCCAATGCAAAGAGCGCAGCACTACGAAGACTTGAATCGCGTTCAACGAGACTGTGGAGCACGTATCTCTGATCTTGGGTCAACTCACGCGGGGCTAGTACCTGTTGTGGTGGTAGAGCGACATCGCGCACAGGATTCCTTGTGAGCAATCCCTTCTCTTCACTGAGCCAGCGAGCAAAGCATCCTGCCACGACCTTTACCCGGATGCGGGAGTTGAGACTCAGCCCTTCTTGCTCCAAGTGCCCCAGATAGCTGGCAAGCGCAGTACGAGTCAGTCCCTCAGGGGAAAAGGCTTCACCACTGCCTGGACGCTGGGCGATCCAGCCCGCCATTCGGTAGAGAGTACGAGCATAAACCTCGCGTGTTGCAGGGCTTCGTGTTTCCAATGTCTCGACAAATTCAGTCACAATTTCCGCCCCTGAAAATTCTGTTGCGAGTTTTACGCGTTCATTTGTCTTGGACTTGTCGAGACTCTTGTTAGGTGCTTGAGGAGGTGGCTTTTTGGGCATGGGTTGAGTGCTCCTAAACTAGCAACAGAATGTTTATTCTGTTGCTAGTTTCATGATGCACTGATTCTATCGTCAAATCTTGAGGTGGGGTGCAGGACGGCTTCCTTAGCGTACAATTTTCCCCAAAAAATAAAGTCACCCCTTTTAGGAAGTGGCCCGGTGACAGGCTGTTTTGGGCGCAAAGGCCCGGTAACGCTTGACATTCTCTCTTACTCCTCGCTCGAAATCCCGGCATTGGCCGGGGGCACGACGATGAAACGAATCGGGGCGATCTCGTGCTGTATCGGCCCGCCACCCGGCCCAGATAGCTCCAGGCGCTGCCTAGCGAAGTCCTCGGGGTGGGTTCTTTCCAGCCACCAGGCCGAACAGGTCCACGCCTTTTCGCAGTGCTTCTTGATGTTGAGCAGGTGGAAAACGACCGCCTTATCCTCGGCCTCTTTTATGCGATCCCAAAAACCCAAAAAACACTCCTCACCTTCCTGCTCCGCTTTCAGCCAGTTGGTGAGCGTCTGGTCACTGATTCCAGCAGCAGCACATGCCCATTTCCGAGGAACTCCCTGCTCCAAGGCTTCGCAGAGCTTTTGAACCACCTCCTCGCTATACTTACTCGGCCTTCCCATTTTTACACCTCAAAATTGCAATTTGTATGTATTCTAACATAGTTATTGAACATTTGTTTGTGTCCTTAAATTCGGCTTTAGGGACTCTTCTTATAGAGGGAGAAGTGTCCTTTTTCGCATTTCTTTTGACCAAAAGGCCCGATACTTAAGCGATCCTGCTATTTTCCACCCGCGTTCAGTGGGTCAGAGGAATTATAAGGGTCTGGAGTTGAATCTCTCTAGGAGGGTCAATTATGCAATCTGCTCCTATGAAGATTTGTCCAAAGTGCCAGACTCCTACCGCATTAGATAGTAAATTCTGCAATAAGTGCGGCCATGGATTTCGTACAGATTTCTCCGACCAAACACAACTGGCACGTCCCATCTTGCCTCAGACTCAGTACCAAGCCCAACCCAATCAAAACCTGATTTATCGCCCTGATCAATCCACAACAACTCCAGTGTTGTTGGCTTTTGTGCTCACGGGGGGCGGGCAAATGGCAAATGGGCAGGTAGGAAAAGGCTTTTTTTTTCTAGGGGTTGTCATAGTGCTCTGTTTCACGTTTTGGATAGGAGCAGTTTTGATTTGGATTATGGCAATCCTTGATGCCATTTTAATATCTCAGCGACTTCAAAGAGGCGAAGCCGTCG
>JANNDD010000565.1:0-13772 GCA_031387365.1 Armatimonas sp.
TTTGACCGAGGGCGCTTTGTGTATTTTGAAGGAACCTACGTCAACACGTTCTCCGGAAACCCCGATCCGACCCCGCGCTACAACTACAACCAAATTCTCTACCGGCTCGATCTGGAGGAGAAGCGCCTGCGGGTGTAGAAAAAGAGCAGCAGATGTACTTGCGCCCCAGGGCGCGCTAAATTTCACCAAGGAAACAAACGACTCATGAAGATTGGAATCTTCACCGCGCTGTTCCACGATCGCCCGATCGAGGCCGCGCTTGACTATATTGCAGAGGCGGGCATTCAGTCCGTGGAGCTGGGCGGTGGGGCCTATCCTGGAAGCCGTCACCTGGATGATTTTGGGGGAGCCAAGGCGCTGATCGCCGACGCGGGCAAGCGTAAGCAGCTCGTGAAGGCCATCGAAAGCAGAGGACTGATTCTCTCCGCGATCTCTGTGCATGGCAACCCGCTGCACCCCAACAAAAAAATCGCAGACGAGCACCACGAGGTATTTACCGACGCTGTCCTACTGGCCGAGGCGCTGCACGGCGACGGAATCATGCCCCAGGCGACCGTCAATGGCTTCTCCGGTTGCCCCGGGGACTCTGCCCGCGCCAAGAATCCCAACTGGGTCACGTGCGCCTGGCCCGATGAGTTCCGCGAGATTTTAGACTACCAGTGGCGCGTGGCCGCTCGCTACTGGCGTGCCCAAAATCGCTTCCTGAAGCAGCACGGTGTGGTCTTTGCCATCGAGATGCACCCGGGCTTTATCTGCTACAACAACGACACGCTTCTGAAGCTGCGCAAAGTGGCGGGGGATCGCATCGGGGTGAACTTTGACCCGTCGCACCTGTGGTGGCAAGGCATTGACCCGCTCGCTGCCGTTCGCCAGCTCGGCGAGGCGGGGGCACTCTTTCACTGCCACGCCAAAGATACGCGCATTGATCCGCAGAACAGTGGTGTCAATGGGAACTTAGACACGCAGAGCTACGGCGATATTGCCAATCGCTCCTGGGTCTTCCGCTCGGTTGGCTACGGTCACGATGAGGCTTGGTGGAAGGACTTCGTGAGTGTGCTGCGCATGGTGGGCTACGACTACGTTCTTTCTATTGAGCACGAGGATGGCCTGATGTCCAGCAACGAAGGTCTACACAAAGCCCTGGATGTGCTCAAGCGCTCTGTGATCGCGGAGAAGCCCGGCCCGATGTTCTGGGCGAAGGACTGATTCGCGCCGGAGCGTGAACACCCCGCCTCGGTAAGGTGTTCACGCTCCGTCTCTATTTATGAAGGCAAGCACGATTCTCCAAAACGCGGACGTGCGGCTGCTTGCGGCGGCACGGGTGAGTCGCTACTTGCTCTATCACATGACACGCACCACGGCGGCGGAGCTGGTGCCGGTGGACTCGTTTTATATCGGCTTTCGGCAGGGCGAGAGCGCGATTGTCTATCCGTACAACTGGGACGGCCACGAGTACGACGATCCCAATATCAATACATTTGCGCCCGAGGGACTGACGGCGTGGATTGTGAAGCACAAAAAGACCTACTGGTCCCAAACTGACAAGGCGCTCCTGCTGCACCGAGGGCGGGCCTTTGGCGACACGAGCCGTCGCTCAGCCGAGGGGATTGTCACGCCACTGATCGAGAGCGGGAGTCGCCGTGTGATCGGAG
Organism: Armatimonas sp.; assembly: GCA_031387365.1. Classification (GTDB taxonomy): domain Bacteria; phylum Armatimonadota; class Armatimonadia; order Armatimonadales; family Armatimonadaceae; genus Armatimonas. Next base: position 1,653 of record JANNDD010000565.1, read on the forward strand.
TAATCTCCATGCTCTCCTACACAGAGGGCGTCTACGAAGACGCAACCTGCCGGTTTCTTGAAGGGCTCGCCGAAATTCTAGTGACAGCACTGGCAAGAGAGCGTGAAGACCGTGAGCGCCGTCAGCGCTTTGGAGGGCCGGAGCCCCGTGAGCCACCCGTCACACAAACCCTGCGCCGCCTCCGTCGCCAAGCGGAGGAGCTGCGACTTGCGTATCCTGAGCTACAAGCCCCACTGGAGCGCCTCTGTCAGACCTGTGCCCAAGCCCAGACCGAGACGGCGGAACTACTAATTGCCCAGACTACGCAAAACGACCCATTGGCTGGGCTGACCGAGCGCGAGCGTGAGATTGCGCTGCTACTGATCGAACCACTCACCTACGCCGAACTCGGGGAGAAACTCAGTATTTCCGAGAAAACGGTCAAGACACACGCAGCAAACTTAATCCGAAAACTTGATGCGGGTGGTCGAAGCGGGGTACGCCAGCTACTGCTTGGGAGTAGATAAATCTCCGCCCTAGACTGATGCAGGCGCACTCATTCACACCGTATTCTGGAGGTGGAAGGAATAACAATCATGCGTGAGCTTTTCGATAAATATTTCCCCGGCGTGGGTGGGGGAGCAATGACAATCAAAGGGAGTCAGATTTCCCGCTGGGGAACCGGACTGGATCAACGGGTCGTGCCGTGCTCGACTTTTAAGATCGTTCTAGCATACCTGGCACTGGAGGCAAATCTCGTAAAAAGTACCGAGGAGATATGGAAGTTTTCGGGCAAGAAGTCGGGACGCGTCGAGTGGGATCGGGATCTGTGCTTGCGAACGGCATTAGAGACGTCGGCGGAGTGGTATTTCCAGGAAGTGGCACGGAAGCTAGGAGCAGAGCGGCTACGTGCGGGTGTAAAAAAGATTGGCTACGGGAGTGGCTGGAGTGGCAAGACTCCTGCAAGCGCCTGGCACGACGGCACGATCACCATCTCACCCAGGGAGCAGGTTCTGGTGATGCAGCGACTCAGTGCGGGCACGTGGCCGTTTCACGCATCTATTCAGACATCTGTTAAGAAATGCCTTGCCTACCCTGTCGAGGGTGATGTCCAGCTTTGGGGAAAGACGGGCTCGTCGGCAAAGGGCAAAGATGGGAGGGCTTTAGGATGGTATGTGGGAGCATTTCTACGTGATGGTGAGGCGACATCGTTTGCCATACTATGCCATACGCCCAACGCCGTCGGGCCACGGGTGCGTGCCGAGCTGGTCAAGCGCCTCGCAACCCACTACTAATCATTAATCGCCCACTGAAATGTCGACAGCAGCTTGCTCCCACTCGCTCATCCTGGCTTCTAGTGCATTGCTGAGCCGCGTGTGCTCCGCGGCTTGTGCAGTGGCATCGCCCTCGCCAGATGCGAGCGTGCTCTCAACCGAGGTAAGCTCACTCTCCAGCTTGCTGATCTCTTCCTCAAGGGCGGCGACGCGTTTCTGGAGCCGCGCCCGCTCTTTGGAGAGCTGAAAGGCGCTCGGCTTCACTCCCTCTTGGCTCACGGAACGTGGATCAGGGCGGGAAGGGGTTGCCCGAAGCGCAGGGAGAGCGCTCGCTCTCTGGGCGGCTCGGTAGAGAGCATAGTTTCCCTCGTGGAGCGCCACTTTCCCATTGCCCTCAAACGCTAGTGTGTGATCCGTCACAGCATCCAAAAGGGCACGGTCGTGACTGACGACAAGAAGCGTGCTGGGGAAAGACTTCAGCGCGTCGGTGAGGGCATCGCAGCTCCAGACATCTAAGTGGTTGGTGGGCTCGTCAAGAACGAGAAGATTGGCGGGGGAGAGCACCATCAGCGCCATGCGCAGCTTGCTTCGCTCGCCGCCCGAGAGTGCCGAAATAGGCTTGAAGACATCGTCGCCGGTGAACAGAAACTTTGCTAAGTGGCTTCGTGCTTCGGCGATAGTCAGGCCTGCTCTTTCGTAAAAGGCATCGAGTACTATCTCCTCCCCCTCAAAGTCATCCTCGTCCTGTCGGTGCACAGCGACCGTGACACCGTGGCCGAACTTGAGATACCCGCTGTCTAGTGGCTGCTCTCCTAAAAGCAGCTCGATAAGTGTTGTCTTGCCCGTTCCATTTGGCCCGACGATCCCGATTTTTTGGTCGCGGCGTAGGATAAAGTCCACTTTATCAAGAATCGGCTGATCTCCAAATTTCTTGCTCGCCTTCTCCGCCACCACCACGTTCTCGCCACTGCGCCCCGAAGTGGCAAGCTTTGCCTTGACGCCCTGCGGGTCAGAATCGGGGCGCTCCAGACGCTCTAATCTGTCCAGACGCTTCTGACGGCCCATGGCGATGCGCGTATTCTGCCCAGCCTTATTGCGCCGAATGTACTCCTCAGTTCGTGCAATCTCGGCTTGCTGGCGCTGGTAGAGCTCCAATTGCTCAGTTCGCACCCGCTCGCGCTTCTCTCTGTAGAACGTGTAGCCACCGCTGTAGGGAGTCGCACCCGTGGCTTCGACATCCCAGATGGCGTTGGCGGTGTTCTCCAAAAAACGCCGGTCGTGGCTGACAAGAAGTACCGCGCCGGGGAAGCGCTGCAAGAAGCCTTCGAGCCACTCCACGGCGCGGATGTCCAAGTGGTTGGTCGGCTCATCGAGCGCGAGCACATCGGGCGTTGTGGCGAGTAGCTTTGCCATGGAGAGCCGCGTCTTCTCGCCCCCTGAGAGTACCGACACGGGCTTGTCCCAGTCTTTCTCGGGCAGACCCATCGCCTCCAGAGACGCCAGCAGAGATGCCCTGGCCGCCTCGCCTCCAGAGAACTCATAGCGATCCTGCGCCGCACCGAGCGCATCTAGCAGATCCTCATTTTCGGGTTCACTAGCCAGCGCAAGTTCCGCTTCACGCAGCCGCGCCTCCGCATCGGCCACGCTCGCCAGCGCCGTCTCTGCCTCTTCGAGAATCGTCTTGGAGTCATCAAGGCGTGCGATCTGCGAGAGATAGCCAATTCGAATTCCGCGAGCGACACTCACTTTCCCACGAGTCGGCTCCTCAATGCCTAAGATCAGCCGAAGCAGGGTCGTCTTCCCACCGCCGTTCTTCCCAATTATTCCCACTTTCTCACCCCGTGCCAGCCGTAGCGAGATGCCATGAAGAACCGTGTCCGGCCCGTAGTCTTTTCCTAAATCCGTGATTGTAATGAGGCTCATGCAGAGCGCATTTTACCGCGAAATCAGGCGGGCAGGGGGAAGTGGACAACCCGTAACCAAGTCGGCATTCCCGACGTTTAGAACGCTGTGATATCAGTGATCTTGATTTTTATCGTGCTTGTCTGGTGGGGTGTGGAGCGGGTGCAGTTCCACAAAGAACTGACCGGCGACACCCGGCGGCGGGAAGAGATTCTGACGCTTCGCCAAAAATACGTCGGGTTGCGGCCAAATGACCCCGTGGCGCAGGAGCTTTTTGGCGATGCCTTGCGGCAGGCAAGCTACCCAGAGGAGGCCATCAAAGCCTACGCGGCGGCGGAGCGACTGCATGCGGGCAGCGCCGCGGGCGTCAACCTGGCGAGTAAGATCCGCCTGACACGGCTGGATGTGACCGAGAGTGCCCATCCTGAACACCTAGGGCAGACCCTCACCACCCGCGAGTCGGTGTGTCCACGGTGTGGGAGCCTTAGCCTTCCCAAGTGCGAAAGCTGCGCCCACTGTGGAGCGGCATTACTGGTGAGTGGTTTCTGGGAGACGGCGGGTCGAGGTGGTAAGATGCGCGGAGAGCTGCTCCGAGAAATCTGGCCGCTTCTGGCAAAGTTCACACTGATCCTGATCGCCATTGCCTGCGCGACGGTTCTACCTGATGAAGCGCGTTTTGCGACACTCATTGCTGCAATTCTCGTGATTCCGTTTGCGCTTCTCAAGCGGCTCGGCGATCCCACTTTGAGCGACTAAGCCTAGGCAATTTCTGGCACGATTCTTGCTTGAACTGCCAGGTAGCAAGGAGAGTAAAAATGAGAAAAATTCTAGGACTGGCGATCGTGTTGTCGCTTTCGCTATCAGGCAGGGTTTGGGCACAGAGTTTCACCGTGGTTCCCACGGCAGCGGTGGGTGTAGATGGGAACTCGGGGACGAACACCCCGATTCGGAGCGTGGCACGAACACTGCAAGTCATTTTGAGCGCATCAGAGCTTGGTGGGATTTCCGTGGGTGACACGCTTGAAGGAATCGCGTTTCGGCTCGACAAGTCAGAGATCAGCCAGCCACCGTTTGATCTGAACTTTGCCAGCTACGATATATTTTTAGGGCAGGCGGCACTCACTCCCACAACGATGTCCTCGACGTTTGCGGACAACTATCTTGGAGGAACACGCGTTCAGATGCGGAGTGGAGGGCTCACGATGCCTCAGGCATCTCTGCCATTTGGGGGAAATCCTAATAGCTTCGGGTCGCAGATTGCCTTCAATTTGAGTGGGGGGAAGTACACGTACACCGGCGGGGATCTGGTTCTAGAGGTTCGGCACACGGGCAATGCGGCAACGGATTTCCAGCTAGATGCCACCTTGAATAATGCCGTTGCTGCCGCTCGGGTTGGTAATACCAGCACCGCTACCATTGAGGATGCGACACTCGGGCCGCGTGTCCCTGTCATGCGTCTTCAGTTCACCAGCATGGCTCCGGAACCAGGAAGCTTGGCGCTGTTAGGGCTTGGTGCGGGGATGGGGCTCCTGGTGCGCCGCCGGACGCGACAGTCGTAGCCGCCAGACCAGCCCGACGGCTTCAAAAACAATGCGTTTGCTCATCTTGGAGACACCGTCCACACGGTCGGTGAAGACGATGGGCACTTCGGTGGCTTTGAAGCCTGCTTGAAGCGCACGCCAGGTCATTTCGATCTGGAACGAGTAGCCGTTGGAGCGTATCTCAGGTAGGTTGACGGCCTCTAGTGCCGCACGTCGCCAGCACTTGAAGCCCCCGGTGAGATCCTGAAGCGGAAGTCCCAGAATCGTACGCGCGTAGAGACAGCCGCCGCGTGAGAGCACACGGCGGCCCGTCCCCCAGTTTACCGTTCCGCCGCCGGGCACATAGCGTGAGCCGATAACAAGATCAGCATCGGCAGCAAGTAAGCGGGGCACATCAGATGGGTTGTGAGAAAGGTCGGCATCCATCTGCACCAGGCGGTCATAGTCTCTCGCCAATCCCCAGGTGAATCCAGCGACATAGGCACGCCCTAGCCCATCTTTGGTGGTGCGGTGTAGCACATGCACCTGGGGATCGCTCGCCGCCAAGCCATTCACAAGGGCGCCGGTTCCATCGGGCGAGCCGTCGTCTACAATGAGAAGATGCGCCTCAGGGACATTCTGGCGTAGCTGGTCTACCAGGGTTACCACATTTTCTTTTTCGTTATAGGTCGGAATGACGATCAGCGTGGACGCAGACATAAGGCCTTAGTATACCTGGTTACGATACAATGGCATACCATGCGGATTGATGAACTCTTCGGGCGTGCACGTCCTACTATCTCCTTCGAATTTTACCCCCCCCAGAATGCAGCCGGAGCGGAGACACTTTTCCAGACCATCCACCAGCTCCAGGCACTCAAACCGGATTTCATCTCTATCACCCGAACGGGTGGAGGGACTGAGCAGACCCTGGAGCTGACACTGCGCATCCAACGAGAGCTGGGAATTCGCACGATGTCACACCTGACATGCTTACACCATAACCAAGATGAGATGCGTGCCCACCTGGAGACTCTCTGGGACGGTGGTGTCCGCAATGTCTTAGCGCTTCGCGGCGACCCTGAGAATGGTCAGTTGGTCTTCAAGGCGCCTAAAAACGGGTTTGCCTATGCCAATGAGCTGGCAGGCTTTGTCGCAGCGCACCACGACTTCTGTATCGGCGTGGCGGGCTATCCTGAGGGGCATCCGCAGTGCCTCAACCCCACACGCGATATCGAGACACTTAAGGCGAAGATTGACGCGGGAGCCCGTTTTATTGTTACTCAGCTCTTCTTCGACAATGCGGATTTCTTTCGCTGGCGGGATGCCTGTCGCGCCGCGGGAATTACCGTGCCGATTCTCGCGGGGGTGATTCCTATTGAAAATGTCGCCCAGATCAAGCGCTTCGTCACGCGCTGTGGTGCAAAGATCCCACAAGAGCTACTGTTAACCCTCGAGGCGGTTGAGACCGATCCCGCCGCCGTTTACGACGTCGGGATTGGCCATGCAGTCGCGCAGTGTCAGGAACTACTGGCAGAAGGGGCAGAGGGGCTGCACTTTTATACGCTCAACAAGAGCAAGGCGACGGCTCACATCTGTGCCGAGCTCTCTCGCTAGCAGATCATCGCTGGTAGATGATTTTTTTAAGCAGCACGGACTCCAGTAGCTCGGTCTTGCCATCATAGAGAATGAAGGCGTACTTGGCAAGAGGTGCGTGCTGCGAAAAGATCAGTGCCGCGAAGGCCTTGCGCCGTTCTCGCTCGTCCTCATACGTGATTCCTGAGCCATTAAACCCCGCGATGATTGCTTCCGTCGCCGCTTTAAGTGCTTCAGCTTCGGTACGCCGCTGCTTGTAGAGAGCGAAGTGTTCTTTGGCCTTGACAATGATCTCAAAGTCCCAGCCTGCTTTTGCGAGCCCCGCTTCTAATCCCACTTCGTCGGTGATGCCGCCATCTAAGATAAAGCGGACAATACTGTCGTAGGTCATGTGCCAGCGCAGTGCGTGCTGGGCAAAGTACCACGCCGACTTAATTTTTAGCAGGGTTTGACCATCACCAGAGCGTACGACCACCCCTTCAGCGTGGTTCCAGTCCTGCACGAGTGAGAGAACTTCGTTGATGGCACCGGTCTTGGCCCAGTCGTAGGTCTCGACGAGGCGCAGGCCCAGCTGCAACGCGAGAGGCTTGAGCTCAGCAAACGAAAAATAGCGGAAGGGCTCGTGAACGACCGCCCCGAGGAAGATCAAGTCGTCCTCGCCTTCGTAGCGCACGACGATCTGGTTTGCCTTACCGACGTACTCAAAGAGTAGGGAGCCGTGGGGGAAGAGAGTGGGATCGAGTAGGGCGGGATACTTCGCCTTCGCGACTACCTCCGCTGCCCTGCCGTACTCGCCGCCATCATACGAGCCGCGCGTACGCAGGAGAATTTGACCGTCCGATAGGACGGAACGGATGAGTAGCGACCCGTCGTGCTTGTGCGTGATCACGGCCCTGCCCGATGCTAGCTCCTGCGCGATTACCGTGTCGTGCGCTGGCCACTCGCCCTGATTGAAGAACTTCGGCCAACCGACCGAGACGAGATTTCCGTCCGCGTCGAGCACGGCGGATCGGAACCGTAGCTCGTCCTCCGCCCACTCGTACTTGCTGCGTGCAGGGTGCACCAGCACGCGGTCGCTCTCCGCCGCATGCGTCAGAAAGCCGCTCTTGTTTAGCTTGGTTAACAGCGCTGCCCGATTCATTGTCGCGACTCTCCCCTTCTCTCTCCCGTAGCTCCATCAGCCCAGGAACATCCTCTACATAGTGATATCGGACCAGCAGCTCAAGCATTGCTAACATATTTTCTCTCCTCCCATTTCTCTCCACACTTCGTTCTTATCTACTCCTAAGAGCAGCCCAGACCAGGAAAAGTCACGAGGTTGCGCAAATATTCACAGTCTCTATTTTCTGACGACCCGACCGCTGGAATCCGCGAACTCTATCGCGTACGGCTCTCGGTGCGCTAAACGGTTTCCAGTGCCTCTTTTGTTAAACGGTGCCGATGTGCAAACATCTGGATCAGCTGTCGGCGGATGAAAAGCGCATCGGCGAGTCTGCCTAGCGGCCCCAGGGGAGGCGTGTAGGTGATGGTATCTACCAGGCGACTCCGGTTTGGCCCGAGCGCTTCAAACCGATGCTCATGCTCCCAGAGCGCAAACGGCCCGTTTCCAGGCACCTGGCGATCCACAAAGCGAGACGGCGGCTCGTAGTGAGTGAACTCACAACGCCAGCGCAACGGCAGATAGATTGGTGGCTGAGAGACGATCAGTGTAAACACGACCCCCGCGAAAAGCTGCGTGGGCGGATCAAGGAGACGTACTTTCGTCCCTGGCGGTGTGATCCGTGTTAGGGCATCCGTACTATTGTGAAAGCGCCAGAGTGCCTCCTGCGACGTGCGCATTTCAGTGGCAAAAGTCAGTGTGTACATCCGCTTGAATAACGGTGCCTGATTGCCCCGCGTTCCCATTTTCTAAAGTTCGATCGTTGTATAGCCAACTATAAGAGCTATCAACTATATTGGGGAGGTGAAGATGCGCATTATTATTAAACCGCTGGGAATGGTCTGTATCGCCGTTGTTTTGGGGGGAGCGTTTGCCGCCGTGGCACTCCGAAAGCCTGGCACGATGGCTCTGAACACTGCAGGAGGAACGCTGTCCTCGTCGCAAAACATGATTTCTTCGACGAAGTGGAAATTTTACACGGAGAAAGGTGCCGTGGGCAACATGGCAACCCTCTCGGCGACGGTCGGAGGGGCCGCACTCACGGGAACGAAAATAGTCACCGATCAGCCGGGTCTACAGGCGTGGAATGTCGGTATGTCGAATGCACTGGGCGTGGCCTTTAAGAGTGGGGAGAAGCTCCAGCTGCGTTTCTGGGGACGTTCCCCCTCCAGCTCACAGATCACGATTATCATGCAGCGCAATGTGCCCGGATTTCCCGACTGTTTTAAACGAACGATTCCTCTGACTGCGGAGTGGAAAGAGTACCGCTATGAGATTGTGACAACTACGATGGCGCAGTGGGAGTCTATGATTGCGATCCACAGTGGTTTTCAGGCGGGGACTGTTGAGCTGGTTGGCGCGGAGCTTGTCCACATTTGAAAATTCAACTTGAGACGACGAGTGGAGCTGTACTGGCTGCCTTGGGTGTGTTCGCAGGCGGGGCGCTCTTGGTGCGGACGCCTGAGCCGAAACGAGTAAATGTAAACCCTTCTGCCTCTCTCACGCCCACCCGCCCTGCCCCGGTGCTCATGCCACTGCCCCACAGCGCTGCTGGCCGTGTGACATTTGCGGATGAATTCGACGGTACCACACTAAATACAGGCAAGTGGATTGACTCGTACCCCGACGGAGAGCGGACGCACTCCAATCACGAGCAGCAGTACTATTCCACAAATGGCTACATGCTCCAGGGGGGCAAGCTTATCTTCATTGCCCGTCGTCAAGCGGCAGGTGGGATGCCCTATACGTCTGGGATGGTCGCCTCTTATGGTAAGTTCTCGCAAAAGTACGGACGATTTGAGATTCGTGCGAAGTTTCCTAAAGGCAAAGGACTCTGGCCCGCCTTCTGGCTCTTGCCGACAAGCAAAGCCTGGCCACCAGAGATTGATATTCTGGAGTTCCTGGGACATGATCCTACCTGTGTTTATTTTACTAACCACTGGCGCGCCAGCTCTGGAAGCGTTCCTAACCAGCAAGGGCGGCTCCGTGGCCCCGATTTCTCCAAGGGTTTCCACACGTTTACTCTGGTTTGGAAGCCAGACGCACTGATCTGGAGTGTGGATGGTGTGGAGCAGTTTCGTACCCGTGAGCACGTCCCCCAAGAGCCCATGTACCTTTTGGCAAATTTGGCTGTTGGCGGCGACTGGCCTGGTTTCCCAGATAAAACCACGCCCTTTCCCGCTCAAATGGAGATTGACTATATTCGTGCGTGGCAACTGTGAAAAAAGCAAGAAAAAATCCGGCACTATTACCGATAAGTATTCGTCATAGAGTATGGAATCATAAGAGGTAACTCTGATCCCTTTTGAGGAAGATCTAACACACACTATGCTGAAACGACGACATTTTCTCGCGGTTTGTTTACTGGCCACCTGCGCCGCCGCCGTGCCTGCAATCCTGGCGCAGAGTGGAGAGCTACTCGTGGACGATCAGGGCTGGGCTCTGGCCACCACAAATGCGATGGATGGAACGATGGAGGTGCTGACCGATGGGGGCTCCCATCCGCCCATCTATGAAATCAATGTTCTACGTCCCGGCAACGGGGTCTATGATCTGCATCTGGAAAAACCAGTACCCGCCGATGTTCTCGCCGCGAATAAACCGTTTGTGCTTCGTTTCAAGGCGCGTGCAGGAAGGCCCCGGAAGATCCGAACGGCGCTGCAAGATGCTCAGGCGGAGCCTTGGGCCCATGAGGTCGCCCTGACGAAAGACTGGCAGGAGTTTCGGCTTCCCGTTAAAACGGATTCCATCCCGAAATCGCCCGCCGTCATGGCCTTTCAGGTTGGGGGAACCAGTGGCGAAGTTACCATTACGGATATTAAGCTAGAGCGCTCGTGATCCCCTAAAAAAGAGCCGCCTGGTTATCTGAACCAAGCGGCTTTTTGTATTTTATTTCGTGTCTCGCCAGAGCCAGCGTAGTGCATCGGGGAGAGTTGCCCGCCCGTGGCGGTCGCCGTGGAAGCCGTTGCCAAAGACAAACTTGTAGTCATAGCTGCCAAAGGCGAGGGCCTTTGCCATCTGCTGATTGGAGAGCGGCCAGTTTCCCGCCTTGTTGTCTAGGTCATTGACACCGTCTTGCAGGTACACACGGATCGGCTTGGGCTCGCCTTTCTGATCCCAGCCGCGCCTGTCGCGGATAATCGCTGGGTAGGTATTTCCCCCCGCGACGCCCGTCGGGCCGCCCTGTAGGTTTGTGAAGCTTCCCACCCAGCTCAAGACTTTGGAGAACTGATCCGGGCGCTCCCAGGCCAGTGTGAAGGCACAGATTCCGCCGCTGGAGATTCCCGCCACCATCCGCCCCGCCGCATCTTTTCTGAGGTTGTAGCTCCGGCTCATTTCTGGTAGGATCTCGTCCACGATGAGTTTGGAGAAACGATCCGAGACAGTATCATACTCCACCGAGCGGTTGTTGCCATTCCAGCCGTTGGCAGGTGGCTCGTCGCCCTTGTGGCCCGGTGCGATAAAGATCGCCAGTGAGACGGGTAGCTCGCCTTTGTGGATCATGTTATCCAGCACGACCGGCACGAAGTCTTTGTAGGAGTGGCCGTCCATGAAGAGCATCACGGCGGCGGGCTTGCTAGCATCGTACTGCGCGGGGACGTAGACCCACCAGTTACGCACCGTCCCTTCGTAGACTTTGCTCTTCCAGGCGGGCATCTGTGTCAGCTTGCCCTCGGGGACGCCCGGCTGCTTCTTGCTCTCCGGCGGGTTCGTGTAGACCTCCAGCTCCCCGCCACCCCGCGCCTTGCCCCCGACCTCGAACTTCCAGCGCGTTCCAAAGCCTTCGGGAAGCTCTGTCGCCGCCGCCCAGATCGTCGAGCCGCTAATGGGCTTGAGTGGCAGCGACCACGCGCCATCGTCGCTGACCAGCTTCGGCTCCGGCTCACCCTCAGCCAGCTCAATTGCGAACGCCACTTTGAGCTCGTCGGTCTTGAGCGCCCCTCGCTTGAGGTTCTCGGCTCCAAACCACTTGCGCAGGGGCTCTGCCAGGCTCGCACTTGGTTTTGCGGCGCTCAGGGCAGTGCGGAGAGTATTGATATTCAAAGGCGGTTGCGCCGGTAAAGTCAGTGCGATCAAGGGAAGAAAAGGAAGAAGTAACATAATGCCCCTCAGTTCGGCACGTGCGCACCGTTTCCCTCTTCGTGTTGGAGGCGGGCGGCTAAAGCAGCCCGCTGTTGCGGCAAGACCCATGAATGGGCCTATTTATTCAAATCTTGTTCAATGTGCTTGATGAGATACAGGAGTGCTCTGACTCCGCGTGTCTCCAGCCACTCCTGACAGGCAGGATTATCAAAATAGGGGAAGGTGAAGTAATGATCCCGTGAGCAGAAGGTGATGTACCAGGGACGCTCTCGCCCGCGCCAGAAGTCGGGTGGATCTTCTTGAAGGAGACAACGAGCCATATCCTCAAACTCCGTCATTTCAAGAGGAACATCGTGGCGAAGAGACTGTTTAGGTTCAGTGAAGTCACCGTCAAAAGACCATAGGCAACTGTCTGTGTCTGGATAGAGAAGGAGCCACTCAAAGCGATATCCATGAGCACCTCCCCGAATGGAGAGGGCGGCAAGGTTGCCTGGTTCCAAAATAGTCTTCTGGCGAAAGAGACGCGAGATTCTCTTGAGCTTGTCCTGTTCAATATGTTGTGACAGAAAATTAATATCTAGAAGCTCATCAATTTCGTCCAGATATA